>CAYLZA010000049.1:0-9793 GCA_964387575.1 uncultured Spirochaetales bacterium
GATCACGGGCTGCGATGTCTACGAGAACCTGCTCTACACCACGCCCGAAGGCAACGCCGTTGATGAAATCCTGAAACGAAAATCCACCGGTGAATATCGCCGACCCTTCATACTGAGCACAGAGCGAAGGAAGCGCATCGTAATCGTACCAGTCGGGCGAAGGCCAGGAAAACCTTGCCGCTTCCTCGACGGTTGTCCACGCGGCGTACGGGGCGTTCACCGATTCCATATAATCCCCGTATTCATTTGGCATCGGTTTTTTGATGATTCCCCAGATGTTCATCTGCGATCCGTCCGGCTCCGTCGGAAGCTCGGGACCGGTGTACGGAGGCTGGATGTATCTGATATCGGTTCCGAGACACTCACGAACCTCGTTTTCGGTTTTGACACCGAAGTGCTCGGCAAGACCCGATTGTATTTCGGGTGTTGCGAAATAATCCGCAGGTGTGAAGTCCGGTTGCTCATGCGACAGAGCTGCACGTACTCGCTCTTTTGAAGTCATTTCGATATCCCTTTCCTGGTCCGGTGTCGAGAGTTTCCATGAGTTTACCAGTTTCGGGCGTCCGGGTCAGCCTTCGTTTGCCGGATGTCCGACGATACACGCAATGGGATTACTGATTCCACTGTTCGGGATCGTCTACGGCACCGACGGAAAAGGACGGGCTACCGCCGCATCGTCTCCCGTTCATCGAACGTTTGTCCGACGGGTGGTCTCGGCCGTACCGTTTTTCATTCTCGGATTTCTCGTGTTTGTGCTCATCCGCACGCTCGGAGATATAACGGCAGGGTCATCGGGGGCGGCATTCGGCTTCATTCAGGAAGAACGTTGGGTGAGCATACACGGTGCGGTAAAAAAAGCGGCGGTATATCTTCTCGTATTCGCTCTCGCGGGAGTCGGATTGAGGACGCGGTTTCGTAATTTCCGGGAGCTCGGTTTTAAGCCGTTTCTCGTCGGGCTTGCCGCAGCGGTCGCGGTCGGGATCATCAGCTACGGACTGATCACGCTTCTCGGCTCCTTTGTAGCGATACGAGCATAACGTTCCTTGTCCTTGCGAGGAAACGTCGCCGGCTGTATCATTATCCTATGGAAAATTTTACGTTTTGTTCTCCCACGAAGATTATTTTCGGTCGTGATACCGAAAACGATGCAGGCAAGGAAGTAAAGCAATACAGCTCGAATATTCTTCTCCACTACGGACAGGGGAGTATAAAGAAATCGGGATTGTACGATCGTGTTACTCGGTCACTTGATGAAGCAGGTGTATCGTATACCGAGCTCGACGGTGTGCTGCCGAATCCGCGTTTATCACTCGTTCGCGAAGGGGTAGAGCTCTGCAGAAAAAACGATATCGATTTTATCCTTTCGGTCGGCGGTGGAAGCGCTGCCGATTCGGCAAAGGCGATCAGCATCGGTGTTCCGTATTCCGGGGATGTGTGGGATTTCTATACCTCCTCCGTCACTCCTGAAAAGGCGATTCCGGTCGGTGTCGTCCTTACACTCCCTGCAACGGGAACCGAGGCGAGCAAGAGCTCGGTCATAACGGACGAGAAGAACAACCTCAAACGACCGCTCAACGATGATCTGATACGGCCGGTATTCTCGATACTCAATCCTGAGCTGACGTTTACGCTGCCTCCGTATCAGACCGCATGCGGAGCCGTCGATATCATGTCTCACGTCATCGAGCGGTATTTTACAAACACCACACATGTAGATGTTACCGACAGACTCTGTGAGGCGCTGCTCAAGACGGTAGTCAGGCATGCGAAGATCGTTCTCGAAGAACCGGAGAACTACAATTCCCGGGCGGAAATCATGTGGGCAGGGACCCTCGCGCATAACGATATTGTCGGTACCGGTAGGGTAGGCGATTGGTCGTCGCATATGATCGAGCACGAGATAAGCGGTATCTACGATCTCGCCCACGGTGCCGGACTTGCTATCGTCATTCCCGCGTGGATGAAGTACGTCTATCGCAAAAAACTCGACCGGTTTGTACAGTTTGCCGTCAGAGTGTGGAATGTCGAGATGGATTACGATGAGCCGGAACGAACCGCATATGAAGGTATCGAGCGATTTGTCGAGTTTCTGCAAGCAATAGGTATGCCGACTACGTTGAGCAAAGCCGAAATCGGTGACGACAGATTAGACGAAATGGCAAGCTCATGGGCACAGATGAATCGTCCAGGAAATCTGGTCGAGCTGACGAAAGAGGACGTACTCAAGATTCTGCGTCTGGCTGCATAGGAATAATAACCGTGACTACATCAGCCCAACATGTCCGCGTCGTTCTCGAATCACCGCGCCGCATAAGGTTCGATCAATGAAAGCACCCGAAGATCTTGCGCTAACGTTCGTCTCACCGGTGGATGGTTTGGAACAGACGTATCGGCTCTATCTCCCGTCCGCATATACCGCCGGACAACCGGTCCCGCTTCTGGTTGCGCTCCACGGAACAGGTGGTGATCAGAACAAATACTTCGATCATGAAGCCTACGGTCACGGTCTGTACAAGGAAGGCGCCGAGAAGCGTGGTATGGCCGTGCTCTGCCCGTTGGGAAACGATCGACTCGGGAGACCGACCGAATGGCGCGGAACCGGTGAGCTCAACGTTCTCGCATCGATCGAGGATGTTTGCACTCGATTCAGCATAGACGCCGATCGTATTATCCTGACCGGACAATCGATGGGCGGGACGGGAACGACCTATCTGTGCTCCCGTTATCCCGATATTTTTGCTGCAGGGATTCCGCTCTCCTCGACGTATGGTCATATTTCGCTCATGGCGAATCTGCGACATACACCGATGTTTTTCGTTCAAGGCGAAGAGGACTGGCCGTGCTACGCAAAAAACGGTCCGGTTCCGTTGTCCGAAGAGATGCAGCGTCTCGGTTACGACGGTCGGTTATGGATGATTCCCGGTGTTGGCCACAATACGATGGATGTCAGTACCGACGCCGTTCTCGACTGGGCTGAAAAACAGATCCGGGTTGCACACCCGCGACATATCACACATCGGGCATATTTCCCTCCGTACGGGCGAGCCTGGTGGGTCGAGATTGCCGATATCGACCGCATCGGATGGTACGCCGAGATCGATGCACAGATCATGGAAGGAAATCGTATCGGTGTCGAGCTTCGCAACACCGGAAGCGTGATTATCCGGCCGGATCCCGAAATCCTGGACCTCGATAGACCGATAGAGATCTTTACGGGCAAAAATACTGGTTTTACCGGACTCTGTTCATCCAATCAGCAAATCGTGCTCCGTCGTGACTTCTCGGAATGGCACGGAACGATCGAGCAGCGTAGTCTTTTATCGCCTACGACGGCGAAGGGGTATCCCATCGGCCGAGTGTTCGACCCTCCGGACTGGACGGGTGAAATCGAGACGACCTTGGGCAACTGGCTTGCCGACGCGATGCGCGACATTTCGAATGCGGATATCGCGATGTGTAACAAAGAGCACCATCGTTATCGGGGCCACTACCGGGCGCCTCCGGTATCGAGCGGGCAGACCGTGCATTTCATGGAGATGGTCGACTGGCTCAGACGCGGCAATACTGCGCTGGTAACATGCAGGCTTTCGGGTACGGAGATTCTCGCGATAATTGAAGACAACATTCGTGATGACCCCGAGGAGCATCGATTCCTGATGCAGGTTTCGGGGTGTTCCTATGCATTCGACCGAAGCCGTCCGCACGGGAAACGGATCGTTGATACCGACATCGACCGGAACCGTGAATACATCGTCGTCTTCCGTGAATGGGATCTCACCCGTACCGATACGATGTACCTGGCGGGGCACTACGATAGAATCGATTACACCCGTCTCGAAGTAAACACGCTCTCCGCAGCCTGGCGATATATCGAGGCACATCAACGCCGAATAAGCTCCATGTCCGAAGGGCGTGTCGTGGAAGTCTGAGATAGCTCTACCAATGATGATAGACCAGGATTCGCACCGTTTTCGTTAAAAAGGCAAGTTTACGCTTAAAAATAGAAAATTAAACGTAAAATTATAAAAAAGCCTTTACAATTTTTACCAGCACCCGTATCTTCTTCTCCAGTAATTACCGAGCTCAGGAACGAACAGGAGGTTTACTATGAAAGAAGAGAGAATGGAAATCCTTACGATGCTCAAGGAGGGCAAAATCTCCGCGGAGGAAGCCGAACGACTACTCGCCGCGCTCGAAGCGGGCGAAAAGGAAGAGAAAAGACGACCGTACGGACATCACACCGGGCACACGCATCATACACACCGGCGAACGGGACCGGAGGATTTCGGTCCGTTCAGCGAAATGGCGAGGATGTTCAAAGGATTCGGGCGGGCTTTCGGCAGCACGATGAAATCCGCCTTCGGCGGAGGGTTTCCCTTTTCCGGATTCGAGCAGTTCATGGATGATTTGGACGGGATGGGTTATGAAACCGTTTCGCAGACGGCGATAGATATAGGCTCCCCGTTCACGCTCGTCGTACGTCAAACGAAAAATCCGAATACCGACGGGGATGTGGAAATCGTCCCTTCCAACGATGCAACATTGTTTTTTGAAGCAGATGAAGATCCGGTTGTACGCAGAAAGGACAATGAGCTCATCGTAATACTACACGACGATTGTACGATTCATGTGCCCGACACATGTGAAAATCTGATGGTTGCACTTTTCAATGGAGATATCGCAATAAATGATATTTCCGGCAAAACCGACGTCCATACAATGAGTGGCGATATCGAGCTCGAACGGGTCGTGCTGAACCGGACCTGCTCGACCTTGAGCGGAGACATCGAAGCTACGCTTTGCTCGGTAGTAGAATCCCGCGCGGAGTTGACGACGCTGAGCGGTGATATCGATCTGGAAATCGGAAAACGAACGATAGCGACCGTAACCGCCGAAACGCTGAGCGGAGACGTCGATTTCGATTTTCCCGCGACGATAACCGACAAAAAAACCGGACCGGTCGGGACTCGTATGACCGCGAAGATCGGCGGTGGAGGAGAGCCGGCACTCTTTTGTAAAACCCTGAGCGGTGATATATCCATATCGCTCGATGAAGATGATGAGGGGTCCGGGGAAAATGATTCCGAACAACATGATTCCATCAGGCTCGATGTTTCCGAAGAGGAGGATTTCAATGCGGATGCCGAGTAGGTGTCCCTCCTGCGGTGGCCCGATACTGGTTACCCGCATGGAGTGCTCGAGCTGTGATGCCGTTGTCGAAGGCAAGTTCACCCCGTGTCCCGTGTGTGCGCTCGACGAAGAGGCACGACGTCTATTCGACGTATTTATGCGATCACGGGGGAATCTCAAGGAAATCGAGCGGGAGCTCGGTCTCTCATATCCGACGGTTCGGAGCAAAATAGAGCGGATGTTCGAGCAGTACGAAAAGAGCACCTCGTCGGCGATTTCCCGGATGGAGGTGCTCAAGATGCTGCGCGAAGGAAAGATTTCGGTATCAGAAGCCGAAGAAATGCTCAGGAGCTAAGACATATACCGGTTTATTACTTTTTCGACCGTTTTCGCCCATTGCGTCAAATTGTTCGGATTATTGGCAATCGTGCTGATGTCCTTCAGAACGAGCTCACAGGTCGTCCCGTTTCGCTTGCACGCTTCCATATAGGTGGCGATCTCTCGCTCTACCGGTTCCGGATCGAACCTCGGTGAGTTTACAAAGGCAGGATTAGCCTTTGCCGCCAGAACGAAATCACCTCCGATGTTATCGGCGGCCCGGTCCGGATCCGCCCACGGGGTAATCGATATTTTTCGCAAGTTGGGAAAACGCTTTCTGAGGATATCTACTTTTGTGTCCAGCGGTTCGCAACACCCGTAATACAGAAGCCCGAAATTACCAAAGAGCTCCTGATTATACTGCAGATCGAACTCGTCGTGCATTTCAGGAGAAACCGCCGAAAAAATCTGGGCCGAGCAACGTCCCCAGGTATCGCTTACGCGCACCGTTCCCGAATAATCATCGGCCGGAAGCTCGTCGGTGTAGGCAGGGGTACAATGCAGCAACAACGGTTGCGTTTCGAGCAGGTTTTGCTCGAGAAGCTGAGTAATCATGGAGGCGCAGATATCGGCGAATTTCCGTGCGGTCCGATGCATGAAATCGGGACGGGCCGCCAGATCGATGAGAAGATTGTCCACACCACGATATACCGCAATGCGATCCCAGATATGATAGGAGATGGTCGTTCCTACTGTTTCTACCGGGAGCAGCCCGTTAAAGACGTCGGTCGCAATATCAACGGCGCGTTCGGTATTTTCGCGATCGTACGTGAGTGTCGGGAGCGTGATCTTCTCGAGGTCTTCTTCCGTAGCGAGTTGATCGGTGTATTCGTGGGAGACGACGTACGTACCGGTATCACCCTTGAGTTGTGTCTCCTGTATTTCTATTCCGATGCCTGAGGAGACGATTTTTTTATCGATACGAAATTCCGGAGGAACGACCATATCAACCTGAAAATGATCCCATTGATACAGGACTCGACGCAATCTTCGTTCTATCCACGATACATCACGGTTCTCGCACCGATTCTGAAGCTCTTCGTCCCGAATTTCCCCCCACGGGATTTCATCGAGGAGAACCACCGGACGAGGTTCCTCCATCGCGATCGTTTTTCGATAGCGATCTATACGTTCCTGCTGTATGTCGAGCTGCGCGATTTCGCTGTACCGTTCCGCGAGCGATCGAAGAATTTCACGGTCATGTCGGTTTACGATCATTGTATGCTCCGTTTCGGGGTGTTTACGAGATAGATTCCAATGGCTACTAGAACGGCACCGATGATAAGACCCGCCGATATCGCTTCCTGGAGAACGATGAAGCTCAAGAGTACCCCCCAGAGCGGTGTAGTAAAAAAGACGGCCGATACTTTGCTCGGTGGTTGTTTCTGTAATACGCCGGCCCATGCAATAAAACAAAAGGTCGCAATGATTACTCCCTGATAGCCGAAAGCCGCTATTACCTCGCCGGTGAAACTCCAGGACGTGCCTGATTCGAATAAGGCCGATAACAGATAGAATATCGGTACACCGACGACCAGCTCTGCAGTTAGCATCCTGACCGGAGGCGTATTCTGCGTTATACGATTGATCATCACGATTATTACCGCGAGAAGCACCCCGCTAATAATCACCATTGTGTCACCGAGCAGCGTTGCTCCTTCCTTTAGAAACAGACTGTAACCGAACGGCGCGATAACTCCGGCAAAGGCCGCCAACAAACCGATCGACTTTTTTACGGAAAGCGTGTCACTCGGTACGAAAAAGTGTGAGAACAACGCAACATATACCGGATAGGCGTTGAGAAATACCGTCGCCCGGCCGGCGAGAGTTAGCGAGGTGCCGAGGTTTATTAAAACAATTTGGACGGTAAAAACCGCGCTTATCAGCATCAACCCGGGGAGCTCGGTTCGGGTCGGAAGAAGTCGAATGTTTCGTATTGCCGCCCAGAGAACGATCAGTGGGAGAGCTATTGAAAAACGTATCCCCGCAGCGGCAAACGGCGGCAATCCGTTAAACGCGATTTTTAACGCGACCAAATTACCACCCCAGAGAAATGCCAGAAATGAAACGAACGCCAATACCCGAATCGGTACGCGTTTTGATCGCTCTCTTTGTTGATCCATCTTCCTCAATAGTCGATATAATCTTCGATCTTCAACGATGATGCCGGCGGTGTTCTCCACATATAATCCGGATCGATGGCCGGTTCCCGATCGCCGTACCGTTCCATCAGCTCAATTCTGTGCCGTAACAGATCGACGATGTTGGTTCCGTAGTGATGGGTTGTCTCTCCGCAGGCCCATAAGGGCATGAAATCGACGCTCGAACGTTCGCACAGCTCGAGAAGCTCTCTCGTGTTCGAAAGCTCGCGGCGTACCATTTCATCTATGATCGTGCGGCGTTGCGTTTTTTCCGATTCCGACTCGCTGTTTACGTATCCCCGGACGCCGGCAATCCACGCGCAAATATTGCGAAGCGTTTCCGCGTAACAGCGGAACGCAATAAGTCGGTCGTAGAGATCGCGACCCACTTCCAATATTCTACTATCGTCGGTCGTGTTGGAATCGAGAAAAGCTTTTGCGGCTTCTACCGCATTCCTGATCGGTTCCTGAAACGCCTCGAATTCCTCGAGATGACGATCACATCGCTCCACCGAAAGCATTTCCCACAACATGTCTGCGCCCAGATCGATATTGTGCGGGTTGTTGAAGGTAGTCAGCATCTGCTCTTCGTATGCGCGACGTTCCGGTTCGGGAACGACATTCATATCCGGGACAAACGGGCGCACCCAGAACCGGTACCAGGTAAATCCGAGCCACGCGTACTGTCCGATGTCCGGGAGCGCGGCTACCGCTTTATCTGAAGCCCTCCAGACTTCAACGAGCCGCTCGCTATTTTCTTTCCCCACGAGGGCGATCGCTTTTTGGTTAATCAATGCATCGATTGCAGGATTGCCCGGCACATCGCCCGCTCCCCTGCTTCCTGCTCCGCGGCCCACACCGTCGCCTGCGTTGCGGCCTGCTGCCCCTGATCCGAGCTGAAATCCGGCGACCACCTCACGATTCGGATCGTAGGGTGCGTAGTGCTTTGCATCGAGAAACACATCGATACAATCAAATCCCTGCGTTGCGATATCCGCAAGCCACGACGCGGTAACCCATGGACACGGTATACCGAACAAATAGGAGCTCCCTTTCGCTCGCGTATTCGCCCACGCTTTCGAGCCGCGTGAACGGAGATCGGCAAGCGTCGATTCCCATTCCGGATCGGCCACATCTCCTCGTTGAGACTCGGTCAACAGATCGATACCATCGTCCATCCCGGCGAAGATAGGCTCCTGCTCCTCCGCGATATTTTTGAGTCCGACGATCAATGTAAAATCAGGACGAACCTGGCGAGCCGCATCCCTGAAGCTTCGCCAGTATCTGATGACATTTTCCGCCGCCTTTTGTGCGATCTCCTCGTCCGGACGCCACTCACGTACGATATAGGGTCCGCCGTTTCGTCCCGGATAGAGACTCGATGTGTATTCGAATCCCGATCCCGAGTCATTGAGAAGAGTTTTCATAAAACCGATTTCGGGTACTTCTCGAAGTAGTGTTCGGATGAGGTCGGCGTAATTTCGACGGACCGCCGGATGTGCGACCGTGAGCGTATACCGAGGTTCGAACGAGCGGAATGTGTGATCGATCCGCGCACCCCTCAGATGCGGATACCGCCGCAGAAGCGACTCAGGGACCGACCTCGGATGGGCCGAGAAAAATCCCGGGATGAGACCGTACGAGACCGCCCGCTGAGCGAGATCCTTGAGCAGCTCCAGATTCGCCTGAAGATACTCGGCAGGATATGTCCCGGCGTTGAAATCTGTTTCCACGAACTGATCGATATCCGGGGCGTAATCATAAAAACGATAGTAGATTTCTCCGTGAGGGCCACGTTCATGCGCAAACGGTGTCGCCAGCTCGTTGACGACGACGTGGGAGCAACCGATTCTCGCCAACTCCTCAAAGGTGGAATCGATATTCTCGATAGTAACCGGATGTTTTCTGTTTCGGAGAAAACCGGTTCGACCGACGAGAAGCTCATCCCGTCCGGTAAGATGCGAAAAACACGGGTGGATCGAATACCCTTTGCCCGGATCCGCATCATCCGGGAGCAAACCGTCTCGAAGCATCCCGTAAAGCCCGTAGAGAAGATGCGGTCTCGAGGCCGACAGCTCACCGGCTCCGTCGGATATCCTGATCCATCCCCAATCCCCGGCCGGCTCTCCAGCGGTGTGCTCCCC
>CAYLZA010000050.1:0-9765 GCA_964387575.1 uncultured Spirochaetales bacterium
CCCGAGTTTCCGGTCCTGCAGACCGAGGGCCTGATCGAGATCGTTTTCCTCGAGCACTCCCATTTCCACGAGAATTTCACCAAGCGGCCGATAGGGATCCTCCTCCGGGCTTTCTATTTTTCCGGATTCTCCAGACGATCCGGGTTGATCATCGGCATCGGCGGCTTTTTCGCCGTCTCCGTCGGAGAGTGAAGACCGAAGGGTGTCTATCGTCGAAAGGATAATCCCGGTCGTTCGTTGATCCGCCCGCCGCTTTCGGTTTCGAAGCGCATCGAAAAGCGTTTCGAGCTCCATACTCACTTTTTCGAGGTTTCCGTACCCGAGAAACCCGGCGTTACCTTTCAACGTGTGTATGGCACGAAAGGCACCGTCTAATACCTCGAGATTGTCCGGATCGGTCTCGAGCGAAAGGATCTGCTCTTCGGTTACATCGAGAAGATCGATTGATTCCGATATGAATCCTTCGCGTATCTCGTCGGTTACGAGATCATCGTTCGTAAGCTGCGAGGATGAGCCGTTGCGACGTTCATCGGTTGTTTCGGCCGGCGCCGGACCGGATGCAGCGTGCTCACTGCTTCCCGAATGCTGTTCCTCCGTGTGGCCGTTTGCAGTCGCTCCTTCGCGAATACCTTTGAGTTTTTCATCGAAGTCCGATCGATCTACCGAAGGTTCGGCGAGCGCTACCGGGTTCGCTTTGGCTGCGTCGAATTCGCCCGAAGTCGAATATCCGTCTATCTCCGACGCCGTTCGAGCGAGCGTCGAAATCATGTTGCTCAGGAGATCCGTGCCGGCGAGAAGCAGATCGATGTGGAGATGGGTAAGCGAAG
Source organism: uncultured Spirochaetales bacterium (assembly GCA_964387575.1). GTDB lineage: Bacteria > Spirochaetota > Spirochaetia > ARS1246 > ARS1246 > CAYLZA01. The sequence continues at coordinate 828 of CAYLZA010000050.1, forward strand.
CTTCTCCGGATCGAAGCTCGTCGAGCACCGATTCGAGTGTGTGAGAAAGATCCTGGATGGTGATAAAGCCAAAGAACGATGCGGTTCCTTTCATGGTATGCATCGATCGGAAAATCTCGTCGACCGTCTCCGGATCTCCGGTGTTTTCGAGATGCAGAATTTTTTCCTCGATCGTTTCGAGGTGATCCTGAGACTCCGCGATAAACGCCGATAGAAGCCCGAGATCTTCTATTTCCACAACATTTTCTTCAGTTACCGAAGGCGCAGCAGACGAATGACCCGCAGGCGATCGGGCCGACGTCGAAGTACGCCGGACCTCATCCGGACCGTCTGAGCCATCCGATTCGTCTGAACCATCCGAACCGTTGCCGTCGGGTTCGAGGTCGGAGAAATCGAAGGTATCTTCGACCTCGTCACCGGTCTCATCCTTTGTATCGGTGTCGGCGCCGGTTGCGTTCATGTCGCTATTGTCGTCGTGCTCACCGGCCGTGTCGTTTCTTTGTTCGTATTCGTCGAGCTCGAAATCCTGTTTGTCCTCGATCATGCTATTTAGGCTCGTACCGACGATATCGTCTTTTGACTGATTCATTGCACCTGCCTCCGCGCCGAATTAGATGCAATGAACATGCCAACTTGGATCGTAGATGCACCGAGATTGATTCAGTCACCAGCGCCGGCTTCTATGCGTTCGAAATAAGTCTCTCAAGCATAAGGAAATAGCTGCACCTCTTTGCCGGTACGAGCGTCTCGGAGCACACCCGACGTAGTCTTTTACGTACCGAAGGCGTTATTCGGGCGGTGCACAACCAAAAACGTGTTTTTTGCTTCGATAAACAATCAATGTTGTACCGCCCCGCCACTCGATAACGCCTGCACAACGCCGACAATCCCCGGAAATATATGGATTTATGCGATTTTACCGGTATGACCCGGCGTAGGCACGATTATTGCATCTTACTGGAGTAGCACATGTGGAGGGGACCTGATACATGATGAACGAAAAAACAACCGGCAACCGCATCCTGATCGTTGACGATGAGACGTCGATTCTCGACGTACTTCAGAAAAGCCTTGTCCGGAAAGGCTTTGCATGCGATACCGAGAGCGACGGGCTGAGAGCCGTGCATCGGGTAAAAACCAACCAATATTCTCTGGTGATACTCGATGTAAACATGCCGTATATGAACGGCACCGAGATGCTCCGGTATCTCCGAAAAATCGATGCACATGTTCCGGTCGTAATGATCTCGGGAGTAGAATCGATAGATCTGGTACGACAAACGTTGAGAGACGGTGCGTATGATTACCTGGTAAAACCGCTCAATATGGCGGAGTTCGAGATGACGGTTCAACGTGCACTCGAACACGGCGCGATAAAGCGGAAACTGAGTCGATATCAAAAGAGTCTCGAACAGCAGGTTGCGGAGAGAACGAACGAGCTCGCAAATGCGCTGGAACGGATAAATCACACATACAATGAAACCATCCTCGCACTCGGTTCCGCACTCGAAACACGTGATATAGAAACGCAGGAGCACGGCGTCCGGGTGGCTCGCTTCAGTCACTATATGGCGAGCACCCTGGGGATTCGCGATCCACAACAGTTGAGAGATATTCAACTCGGCGCGTATCTCCACGATATCGGCAAAATCGGCGTACCGGACGCTATACTTCGAAAACCGGATTCGCTGAGTGCGGAGGAATGGGAAGTTATGAAGCGGCATCCCGAAATCGGGAAAGACATCATCGAGGGAATCGAGTTTCTCGGCAGCGCCAAGTCGATTGTGTATTCGCATCACGAACGGTTTGACGGTTCCGGATACCCTCTCGGGCTTTTGGGAAACGACATACCTATAGAGGCACGGATTTTCGCGGTAGCGGATGCGCTCGATGCGATGATAACCGATCGACCATATCGGAAGGCGATGTCGATAGCCGAAGCCAGGGGAAGCTTAATCGGCGAATCGGGGATGCAATTCGATCCTGATGTATCGAACGCCCTTGCCAGTATCGACGAGGAGACGCTTCTTTCGTGTCTGGATGAAGCTGAGATTCGCGTCGATTTTGCTTTTGCTTTGCAGGATCTTCCTTACTGATCCGATTCCTGTGGATTTTTGGGGAACCGGAGCTCGGGCTCAAATTTACTCTTAATCGTTATTTTTCCGCGGGTTCGTCCAGCAATTCCCGGATCTTTTCGGCAAGCTGCTGCGGTTTATACGGTTTTCCGATAAAGTGAATCCCTTCATCGAGCACGCCGTACGGTGATATCACGTCTTCCGTGTATCCCGAGGTGAACAGCACCTTTATCCCCGGTTTTATCTGCGCAATCCGTGAGGCAAGCTCCTCCCCGTTCATCTCGGGCATGATAACATCGGTTATCAGAAGCGCTATTTCGCCTTCGAATGCCTCGGCGACTTCTATCGCCGATTTTCCGTTTTCGGCGTGGATAACTTCATATCCGAGCTGAGTCAGGATCTTGAGGTTGAGCTTTCGAACGAGATCGTCGTCTTCAACAAAAAGAATTGTTTCATCGCCTTTCGGTGCATCAAGCGCCATGGGGTCTCCTCCGCCTTTCGATCGGACGTTACTAGTGTAGGTGACAATAGATGTGTATGCAATCTTATTAATTGTTGATTCGTGTAATTTCTGTCGGAATGGTAATAGCTAGAGAGACAGAAAAAGGCGGCGCCCGCGAACGGACGCCGCACCGGAGGAGGTAGTATGAAGTTGCCTATCGATGCTCTATTTGTCCGGCAACCGCCAGATAATCCGCAGCACCGTTACTTCTGAGATTATATTGAAAGATGGTTTTCCCGAAGCCTGGAGCTTCGGCGAGCGAAACATTTTGCCTGATCGGATGCAACACCACATCTCCGAGCGAGCTTCGGATTTCCTCGAGGATTCCCCCGGATAATCGGGTCCGATCCCGGTAGAAGGTCGGAATCACTCCGGAAATCTCGAGCTTCGACCGGTATGCTTTGTGAATCTTCGATACGATCGTCACCATTTCCGCAAGGCCCTCCATACTCAGAAAGTGAGTCTGCAGCGGAACGTAGACCTCATCGCTTGCGATGAGCGCCGAAACGGTCAAGAGCCCTATCGTCGGCGGTGTATCGATGATGATGAAATCGAAGTGGTCACGTATTCCGGCCAACCTGTCACGAAACACCGTTCTTATTTCCCGGTTTTTTGCATGATCTTTCTCGAAATCGTACAGCTTTCGCGACGAAGCGAGAAGCTTGAGTCTTCTCGTGTAGGTATCGGTGATAACCTCCTCGCAATCGACGGTACCTCGGAGCACGTCCTGAAGCCCGGGTTGCGCCCGGGCTTCCCTTCTTCCGAGCGAAAGCGTCGTATGTGCCTGCGGATCGGCATCGATGATCAAAACGTTACGGCCGCGATGAGCAAGCGCGGCGGCCACGTTGACTGCGGTCGTCGTCTTTCCGCTGCCGCCTTTTCTGTTGGCAATTGCACACATCCGGCTCATCTTCGTCTCCGCATATACGTACTTATAACAGATTTTCGCCCGGTTGCTTAGCTTTAGCTGGACTCCGGTCGGGCGAATTTCCGTCCGTTATACCGCCGCTTCCGCCATTTCCTCGACATCGCGCGCGGACAGCAGCTTTCGCACATCCACGAGGATGGTTACCCGATCGTCGACCTTTCCGAGTCCGCTGATATAACGGTTTACGCTCCCTTCGTCTTTGAACGACGGAGGCGGCTCGATGTCTTTTTCGAGGATATCGTGTACTTCCGCTACCGTATCGACGATGAATCCCATCTGGTTATTCGAGATATTCGCGATGACGATGCACGTCCGATCGTCATACTCGCGATCGCTCATTTCGAACCGGAGACGCAGATCCATGACCGGAATGACCCGGCCTCGAAGGTTGATGACGCCACGAATAAAATCGGGCATATCGGGTACTTCGGTAATCTTCTGCATCTCTATGATCTCGGTAACGTGGGAAATCGCTATCCCGTATACTTCGTCTTCGAGATTGAACAGCAGGTACTTATTCGCCTGGCCGCTGTCGTCTTCATCCTCCAGAAACATTTCGTCCAGGGCATTTTTTTCACTCATTTCGTTCCTCCGTTACATGTTTTGTTGCGTCTATTGTATGCCGGGGTGGATACGCCGATGTCCGTTCATGGTGCTTTGTCATTGGCGTATTTCCCGGCCGTTTATTCCTTTAGAACTTTTCGAAATCGTCGTCCTCGAGCTTTATCACGTCCTTCGGGTTGCCCGTGGCGCCCTTACCGTTACCACCGCCCGCGCTATGCGAGTGCGTAACAGCGGCGGTCGCTTCGTGCTCGTTCCCGGAAGAACCATTTCCCCGACCGCTCGATTGCACCTGGGTGCTTTGCGACTTCGCGTATTCCGATCCTGACGATGCAGCCCCTGCGCCGGCGGTACTGCCGTCGGACGCCGTATTTCCGGCTGCGCCTGTTTGCGTTGCGTGAGCGGACGACACGTGCATCGATTTCCGGTTTTGTCCTGATTCCGAGATATACGCCGCATTGAGCCTGAACTGCTCGATCATCCCCTGCAACTGTTGCGATTGTGCAGCCAGCTCTTCCGCCGCCGATGCGCTTTCCTCCGCGCTTGCCGTGTTGGACTGGGTTACCTGATCGACCTGACCGAGTCCTTCGTTGATCTGCTCGACACCCTGTGCCTGCTCCTTGCTCGCGAGGGTGATTTCCCCGAGAAGATCGGCCACCTTTGATGCGCCACCGACGATTGCTTCGAGCTGTTCCGCCGTAGCCTCGGCCGACTTCGTCCCTTCTTCGATATTTTTTATCGTATCGGTGACCATGTCGGTCGTTTCCTTGACCGATCCCGCACTTCGTACCGCGAGATTTCGAACCTCTTCGGCGACGACGGCGAATCCCTTTCCGTATTTGCCCGCTCGCGCAGCTTCGACGTTTGCGTTCAAAGCAAGCAGATTGATCTGAAAGGCGATGTCGTCGATAGCCTTGACTACCTTATTGATTTCATCCGAGGAGGCGTTTATCCGCTCCATCGCCTGGAGCATCTCCTTCATCCGCGCGTTTCCGCCTTCCGCGTCTTCCGATGCTTTGTTCGCAAGATTATTCGCTTCGCTCGCGTTTTCGGCATTCTGCCGGCTCTGGCTGTTAATCTCATTGAGCGATGAAGATACTTCCTCGAGCGAGCTCGCCTGCTCGGTAGCGCCCTGTGAGAGCGACTGACTCGCCTGTGATACCTGTGAAGAACCCGACGAAACCTGCTCGACCGCTTCGCGGACCTGTCCGAGAAGCTCGTTGAGCGATGTTACCATCGAGCGGAACGCTTTACCGAGCGTATCCTGATCGGAGGAGACCGTCGCTTCTACCTGCAGGTTCTTGTCGGCGATCTCCTGCGCGATGTTTGTCTTCTCCTTCTGATAATCGATCAGTCGGGAGAAGGATTTTCCAATCAAACCGAGCTCATCTCCCCGGTTGTTGATGCTTTCGATTTCCCGCTGATCCATGCCGGTAAGCTCGATATCACCGACCGAGAGACGGTCCGCGCCCTCAACGATCGTCAGTACCGGTTTCGATATGGTGCGTGAGAAGAGCACCGCAGCTGCGGCCGCGACTAAGATCATGACGAGCGCGGCAATCAGGATGAATGTTATCAGTCCGTTGATCGGCGCGCGAACCTCCGCCTCATCGATTTCGGCGAGCAATGCCCAGGTTGTGCCGAAGAACTCGACGGGGGTATATGCAGAAAGAACGTTGTTACCGTTATAGTCGGTTATAATCTTTTCATCTGCTTCGCCGGAGAGCGCTTTGTTTGCAGCTTCGGTTTTTACACTTCCGACCGCCGGATTGGCGAACGACGCCTCCACCGAATGATTCTCGGGATCGAGATACGAATCGGAGCGCATCAGATTATCCGGGCCGACCAGATAGGTCTCTCCGGTTTCTCCCATTCCCGAACGCATCTGCATGATCGTATTGATTTCTTCGCCCGATATCTGCAGCGCTACGACCAGCTCAACCTGATCGTTATATACAACCGGCTCGGCGATAAAAGATGCCGGCTCACCTCCCGACGGTTCATACGGGCTGAAATCCGCAAATGCAAAATCCCTGGTTTCGATTGCCGTGCGCGTCGCGTCCGCCAAGGCCGAATCGGAGTACTTACCGGTGAGGATATTCGTTCCGTAATCGGCCTCATGCGTAACTGAATAGAATACCTCGCCTTCCGGATGGATCAAGAATAGATCATAGTAGCTGAATTCCGTCATGAAGTCGTAGAAGATGTCCTCTTCGGCCCCCTCGAGCTTGAGCGCGATAGCTTCCTCGAAGTCTTTTTTGGTGATCATGATCCAGGTTCGCCCGGGGATATCGAGCGTTTCGTAGACGACCATAGCGAGTCGGCCTGAGCTGTCGGTAAACACTTCCGCGCCCGATGCTCCCGACCCGGCTTTTACCAGATAATCCACCGACTGTGCAACTTCGGTCTGATCCGCGCCAAAAACGAACTCGCCGTTACCCATCGTCTGCATATCGCTTCTGAAAAGATATCGACCGTTCTCTATCGACATGAGATACGTTTCTCCGGTGTCTCCCATCGATACGTCGGATTGAACGATCTCGTTCATCCGCCGATGTACCGGCCCTCCCGGGAGGAGCATCTCATCGGTCACCTGATTGTCCGCGAAGTAGCGTTCTACCTCCGCCTGCTTGAGCTCCTGTACCGCCTGGAGCGTGTCGAGGGCTTCGTCCTGGATGATCTTCACGGTGTGCACGAGATTGTCCATCTCATTGTGTGTGTCCTGAAGCAAATTTGAAATCTGGCCTTTTTTCAGATCCCTTACGGCCTCGAGCTCATGGAAGTTCGCGGTCATCAATGCGTTTGATGACTGCATGATCGAGAGCGCGGTTACCGCCCCGATCGAAATGATAACGACGGCAACGAATATTATCATTATTTTTCCGCCGATACTCTTGCCAAATGAAATCTTGTTCGTTTTCATTGATACGACTCCTTATTATGCGAAGTATTCGCTTGATACCTGATGTATTGCATCACTCGTGCCAACTTGTCTTGTCGATCGTAAATGCTTACGCAGTATATAGATATTCTATCCGGGGCGCCGGTTGCGCGCCGCCCCGGGATCACAACCATTCTTGTAGCCCCGGACGTAAATACAACAATGGATGTGCAGGTAAAACGGGGCGTCGCCCGCTGGTGTTGATCAATCGACGTACATCGTGCTGCCGGCGCGACGCCCTCCTGTTCGGCCCGGACAGGGCGTTGTTGATCTCATCCGATGACGCGGCGTGGGTTTTCGCATGATTATGCAGAATCCACAGGAATCGGATCAGTAGTTACTCTTTCTTAAGGCGTTTACTTAGTGCCTGCTGAGAAATCCCCAGAAGCTGCGCCGCTATTGTCTGCTTCCCTTCGGCGCGTTCGAGGGCTTCACGGATGAGCAAATCCGTTGCCTCCTTGATCGTCGGAAGACGATCGGTAAACACGATCGGTTCATTGCCCGACACGATCGGAATGTCGGGCTGATCGCCTCCGATTGCCTGACGAAATGGTTCGAGCGGAAGCTGAATGCTCTTGTTACGGTTTTCAGGCTCGAAAACACCCGATCTGCTGAATCCGTCGTACATAATCGATCGGAGCTCGCGAACGTTTCCGGGATAATGATATGTGGATAAAAGGATCGGAAGCTCAGCGGGAATAAGCGGTTTCATCACGCCGTATTCGGCGGCCGCCTGCTCGAGGAAGTAGTCGGCAAGTGCCGGGATGTCTTCCTTTCGTTCTCGAAGCGGTGGAATGTAGACATGGTGCATTCGGAGACGATAGAAAAGATCCTTTCTGAAATCACCGTTTTCCATCGCGCGTGCCAAATCCCTGTTTGTCGCAACAATCGTGCGCGCGCTCGATTTCTTTTTTGTATCGCTTCCGAGCTGCATGTATTCGCCCGACTCGAGGAGGCGCAGCAGCTTGATTTGAGAAGAGGTATTCAGATCACCGATTTCATCGAGAAACAGCGTTCCCCCTTTCGCCGACTCTATTAATCCTTTTCTCGGCTCATCGGCTCCGGTGAACGCACCTTTTTTGTGACCAAAGAGGGTATCGGAAAACATATTGTCGTCGAAACCCGCCACATTTACGGCCACCAACTCGCCTTCGCGACCGCTCAGCGTATGAATCGCTTCGGCAATCAACTCTTTGCCGACGCCGGTTTCGCCGGTGATAAGTACGGTTTGCGCTGTTCGTGCGATCGCCTCGACGTACATCAGCACCGACTGCATCTTGTTGCTCTTGGTTATGATTTTTTTAAAAGCCTCCGGATGCTTGAGCTCGTTGGAGACGAGATGATCTTTGAGGGTGTTGTTTTCGATTCTGAGCTCGAGTATTTCGATAGCGCGTTTTACCGTCGCTACGAGCTTGTTGCTTTCCACCGGCTTTACAAGATAGTCGAGCGCACCATTTTTCATACACTCGACCGCCGTTGACAGATCGGTATCACCGGTAACGATGATGACCGAAACGTCGGGATAATTTTCCTTGATCAGCGGCAAAAGCTCGTTCCCGGGTAGATGCGGCATCGTCAGATCGAGAAGCACGACTGCCGTTTCATGTTCGCGCAACGCCGGAAGTACCTCTCTGCTGTCGTTAAACGTAATAATATTGTCGATACCGCCGAGCTTGAGTATCCCCGATAGACTCGTCAAAATCGGTTTTTCATCATCTACGATAAACACGGGAAACGCCGGATGCCTATTCGACTTATTCGTGCCTTTCAATCGGTTTTCTCCCTTTGTATGAGATAAAATACATCAACGAAGCGATGTGTGTCACGGGGCAGCTCTATCCGCTGTAAACACCTGTCTCGCAACTTGTAGCGCGCTCGTCATGCGTGCTACCTTCTGACCGGTTATGAAGCGATCTGCACAACACTTCATC
>CAYLZA010000051.1:0-9757 GCA_964387575.1 uncultured Spirochaetales bacterium
AGCGAGAGCCCGTTACCGGCGCCTCGCTGCGAGATCTGTGCTCCCAACGACATGAGAAACACGGTTCCGGTCGTAACGGTCAGCATCGCTATTAACGTATATGGTAAACGCCCGATCGTAATCGCATCAGGAATCTGATTTGCATATATCGTCACGGTATACGACTGAATGAGACAGACGAACACCGTACCAATCCGCGTGTAACGCTGAATTTTCTTACGTCCTCCATCTTCCTCAGAGATCTTTTTCAGCTTTGGGAAAACCAGTAAAAGGAGCTGCATAATGATCGAAGTGGAAATGTAGGGCATGATACCGAGCATAAACACCGAGAAGTTTTTAAACGCACCACCGGCGAAAAAGTTAATATAGTCGGTCAATCCAATCGCAGTGCTCGAGCTCTCCTGAGCCATGAAATAGAGCTTGAGCGCGTTTACGTTGATGCCTGGAATCGGCAGTGCCGTACCTAGCCTGAATACAACCAGGATAAAAACGGTGAATATGATTCGGTCTCGCAGATCCTTTATGCGAAAAATGTCTATGAGTGGATTACTCGTCATCAGAAATCACCTTTTGGTCTTGTGTGATCGTTCCTCCCGCTTTTTCCACTTTTTCGCGAGCGCTCCGAGAAACGGCGTCCACGGTTAATGTGATTTTCTTGTCCAATTCCCCCGATCCGAGAACCTTTATATATCGTCCCTTCGAACGCACGAGCTTCTTCGCTTTGAGCGCTGCTGCATCAACGACATCACCATCGCTGAAATGAGCCGAAACATCGCCGATGTTGACGATCTCGTACTCTTTCCGGAACCGGTCATTGTTGAAACCTCGTCGAGCGAGACGTCGATACAACGGCATCTGCCCGCCTTCGAATCCGGGCGCGACGCCGCCGCTCGAACGCGAGTTTTGTCCCTTGTCTCCTCGACCGACCTTCGCACCGCGTCTTGCGGCTCTTCCGCGTCCGGCGATGCGCTTCTTTTTCTTTCCCCGGGGAGCTTTTAGATTAAAGCTTTCATCCATCGTCAACTACTCTCCTCAACCGCAACCAAGTGTGCAACCTTTTCGATCATACCTTTGATTGCCGGTGTTGCTTCGAGCTCAACGCTCGATCCCATCCTGGAAAGCCCGAGCGCTTTTACCGTCGCCCGCTGCCTGGGTATTCGCCCCACCGGGCTTCTAACCAGCCGAACGACGATCTTCTCGATCTTTTTCTTCGCCATCGTTATCCCCACATCTCGCTCAGAACCTTTCCGCGTGCCTCCGCGATTTGCTTCGCATCGAGCAGCTGATCGAGACCGGCAAATACCGCCTTGACTATATTCATCGAATTATCAGAACCGAGCGATTTGCTGAGAACATCACTCACGCCGACTGCTTCCATGACCGCTCTGACCGGTCCACCGGCAATAATACCGGTTCCGGGTGCGGCAGGCTTGAGCACGACTTTGGCTCGTTTGTACTCACCGAGTACTTCATGCGGAATCGTCGAACCCTTGAGCGGAATCCGTTTCATATTCTCACGACCTTTATCGATACTCTTACGTATCGACTCCGCTACGTCGTTCGCCTTTCCGAATCCAAGGCCCACATTTCCGTTCTTGTCTCCGACTACCGAGAGTGCGGAAAACGAGAACCTCCGGCCACCTTTTACAACTTTCGCGACACGGTTCAGCCGAACCAGATTCTCTACCAGATCCGGCCCGTTATCCTGATCGTTGTCTCGTCTTCTATTATCTCTACGTCTGTTTTGATTCACACTCTTCCCCCGCTAGAATTTTACCCCGGCTTTCCGGGCGCCATCCGCAACGGCTTTCAATATCCCATGATACGGATATCCGTTTCTGTCGAACACCACGTTATCCACGCCTTTCTCAACCATTCGTTTACCAAGTACTTCTCCGAGCTTGGCGGCATCTTCTGTATTTTTCTTCAGGTTTCGGTTTTCTTTTTCGACATTCGACGCAGATACAAGAGTCTTACCTTCAGTATCATCTATTACCTGCGTATAGATGTAGTGATTGCTCTTGAACACGGTAAGTCTCGGACGTTCCGCGGTCCCGTTAATCCGACGCCGAATATGGAGCTTCCGCCTGATGCGCTTTCGTCTTTTATCGCTCATGTGCTTCATATCTACTCTTCCTCGACCCGACTACTTTATTCCGGCCTTACCGATTTTCCGTCTGACATATTCTTCTTCGTACCTCACACCCTTGCCTTTGTACGGCTCAGGAGGACGTAACGATCGTATCTCGGCGCATGTCTGACCGACCTTTTGCTTGTCCGCTCCACTGATCGTCAGCTTATTGTTCCCCTCGATCGTCACGCTCAACTCCTCGTCGAGCGGATATTCGATCGGATCCGAATAGCCGAGACTGAAGATCAGGTTTTGACCGTTCTGCTCGACTCGATATCCAACGCCGTTAATCAGAAGCGTTTTTGAAAACCCGGTGGAAACTCCCGTTACCATATTTTCGATCAAGCGTTTATACAGACCATGATACGCCTTCGTCCGGCGGCTATCGTCGTTACGATTGACGACGACAGTACCTCCATCGATCTTGATTGTAACATCGGCTCCGACGTTTTCTTCGAGCTTTCCCTTTGGGCCTTCGACCGATATACGTCCGTCGGACAGATCAACCTTGACCCCGTCGGGAATGTTAATTGGCAGATTCCCAATTCGTGACATAACTAAAGCCTCTCTTCCTCGTTTCTTCTACCACACAGAGCACAGGAGCTCGCCGCCGACACGCTTTTCCGCCGCTTTCTTCCCGGTTGTGACTCCCGCGGATGTGGAAACGATAAGGACTCCGTATCCGTTCAAAACGCGAGGCAGTTTCTTGTACCCCGAATAAATTCGCCGTCCGGGAGTTGATATCTTTTTGAGACCATGAATAACCGGCTCCATCGTGTTGTCATATTTCATGAACACACGAATAAAATTCAGTCCATCCTGGGATACTTTCTTGAAGTTCTTAATGTATCCCTCGTTTTTCAAAATTTTGACGACCTCCAATTTCAACTTGGACGTCTGGATATCTACTCGATCGAATTTCTGTTTGCTCGCGTTCTGAATTTTCGTCAGCATATCAGCAACAGGATCGGATACAGCCATCTTTTACTCCCTACCAGCTTGATTTTGTTACTCCCGGGATCATGCCTTTACTCGCAAGATCTCGGAAACAAATCCTGCACATCTGAAACTTGCGCATATACCCTCGTGGACGACCGCAAATACGGCATCGATTTACCTTTCGGGTGCTATACTTCGGCTTCCGTCGAGCGCGAATAATCATCGATTTTTTTGCCATATTTCCCCCTACTTCTGGAACGGCATACCGAGCTTGCTCAGCAGGCTTTTCGCTTCTCTGTCGGTCTCGGCAGTGGTAACTATTGCGACATTGAGACCGCTAACCCGCTCGATTGTGTCGTAATCGATTTCCGGGAAAATGATCTGCTCGGTAATCCCGATTGAATAGTTACCGTGTCCGTCGAATGCATTTGGATTGATTCCCCGAAAGTCCTTCACCCGCGGCAGCGCCACGTTGATAAATCGATCGAGAAACTCCCACATGTACGGTCCGCGAAGCGTTACTTTTGCTCCGATTTCCATACCGGCTCGAATCTTGAAATTCGATATCGATTTCCGTGCCTTTGTTCGAATCGGCCGTTGACCCGTAATCATTTCGAGCTCTTTAGCGGCCGCATCGAGAAGCTTCTTGTTCTGAACCGCTTCTCCGACGCCGACACTGACATTTACCTTCGTAAGCTTCGGTACCTGCATCGGTGACGAGTACTCGAATTCCTTTTTGAGCTCGTCTACGACGCTCTCCCTATATCTTTGTTTTAATCGTGGTACGTAGCCGTTTTTCATTACAACGCCTCTCCACACTTCTTGCATACACGTTTTTTATCGTCACCCGTCCCGTCGAATCCGATTCGTGTCGGACCGCATTTTCGGCAGACGATCATTACATTCGAGATATCAAGCGGTGCTTCAATATCGATAATGCCGCCTTTCTCGTTTTGTTTTCGCTGCTTCATGGCTTTTTTCACCATATTCAGGCTCTGTAGGATCACCTTACCGTTTTCCCGATCAATCCGTAACACGCGTCCGGTTTTTCCCTTCTCACGTCCGGTGACTACCTGAACAGTATCGTTTGCCTTGAGCTTGGTTTTCATTTCCATTCTCTACAACACCTCCGGCGCCAGTGATACGATCTTCATCTGATCCGCTTCGCGCAACTCCCGCGCTACCGGGCCAAAGACTCGCTTCCCCTGAGGCGCCCCGGAACTGTCCACCAGCACACATGCGTTATCATCAAAACGGATATAGGTACCGTCGTTTCTCCGGTACTCCTTCTTGGTTCGGACGATAACCGCCCGCTGGAGATCGCCACGTTTTACCGGCGCATTCGGAAGCGCGTCTTTTACTGCAACAACGATAATGTCCCCGACCGAAGCCGACTTCCGTCCGCTTCCACCGAGCACCTTTATGCATTGCACACGCTTCGCGCCGCTGTTGTCCGCAACATTGAGATAGCTCATTGATTGTACCACGGCACACCTCCTACTTTGCTCTTTCCACTACTTCAAGAAGACGCCAGCGCTTTTCCTTGCTGATCGGGCGCGATTCAATAATTCGAACCGTATCGCCGGTATGAGCGTTGTTAGCTTCATCGTGCGCTTTTACTTTCTTGGTGTGTTTCATGTACTTCTTGTACAATCTATGGATCTTCCTCGTGCTGATCGCAACGACGATGGTCTTGTCCATCTTGTCGCCCACCACCTGACCGGTGAAGGTTTTTTTCCTCGTCTTCGGTGCTTTGGCCGCTTCCGCTGCCGGCGCCTGGCTTTCATCGCTCATTCTTCTTCTCCTCGGATACGCAGCTGATACTCGTGGATTATGGTATTCAGCCTCGCCATAGCCCGTTTGAGTGTTCTGAGCTCGAGCGGATTATCGAGGTGACCGACAACTTTGTCGAAGCGTACCTCTCTAAAACGTTTCTGAAGCTCCTCCCGCTTGGTCAACAATTCATCGTATGTCAGATCATTGAATGAATTTTTCATAGTCTAACTCCGTTTCTACTCCGAGAATGCACGCGCGACGAACTTCGACTTTACCGGCAGCTTGCTCGCTGCAAGCTCGAGCGCTTCGCGGGCGAGCTCTTCAGAAATCCCCGCCATTTCGAACATAACCCGTCCGGGATTTACCACGGCCACCCAGTATTCGGGGGTTCCTTTCCCTTTCCCCATACGCGTTTCGGCGGGTTTCTTCGTATACGGTTTGTCCGGGAAAATACGGATCCACGCTTTTCCGCCGCGTTTTACATGTCTGGTCATCGCAACACGGGCAGCTTCGATCTGCCTGTTCGTGATCCACTTGCTCTCGAGCGCTATGAGACCGTATGTCCCGTTTACAAGCTTATTGCCTTTCTCAGCACGTTTTCTAAACGAACCACGTTGCTGCTTTCGGTATTTTGTTCTCTTTGGACTAAGCATAGTGAGTTAACTCCCCGACGCCTCGGCACGATCTTTGCGACGACGGACGAGAAGCCCCGCGTCTTCCTTCCGGTCGCGACGATATACGTCTCCGTGGAAAATCCATACTTTCACCCCGATTACGCCGAAGCTGGTCTTTGACTCGGCGAGTCCGTAATCGATATTCGCTCGCAAGGTATGCAGCGGTACACGACCGTCCTTGTACTGCTCCATCCTCGACATTTCCGATCCTCCGAGTCGTCCCGCTATTTTGACTTTGATACCCAGGACGCCCGCCTTCATAGCGTTGTTTATCGCCATCTTCATGGTCCGGCGGAAGGAACCACGCATACGCAGTTGCCGTGCAATGTTTTGCGCAACAATCTGGGCGTCGATCTCGGGGCGTTTGACCTCTTTTATCTTGATCTGAATCTTTTTGTGCGCCACCTTCTGCAATCGCGCACCAATTTTTTCAATGTTAGATCCCTTGGCACCGATGATAATCCCCGGTCTCGAAGTCTGCACGACGATCGTGATTCGCTGCGGATGCCGGATGATCTCGACATCCGAAATTTCCGCACCGCGGATCTCCGGGCATGCATCAAGCGTCCTTCGGAGCGCCAGATCCTCATGAAGCGTGTCCGCATACTCACGGGGATCGACATACCACTTCGATTTCCAGGTTTTATTAATTCCGAGCCTCAGCCCAACCGGATTAACTTTCTGTCCCACGCTATTCCTCCATTCCCGCGATTTCGTCGACGACGACTGAAATATGACTCATACGCTTTAACAGAATGTCCCGGCGTCCCCTCGCACGAGGCCACAGTCGTTTGATTCGCGGTCCTTCATCGATTCGAAGCTCCTTAATATAGAGCATCTCCTCATCCAGGTTCTTATTCTGCACGAGAGCGTTTGCCGCAGCCGATTGTATTGCCTTACTCAGAAATCGCGCACCCTTCTGCGGCAATGATTCCAAAACAGCAATTGCTTCGGCGTAGGGTTTGCGTCGTACGGTATCCGCTATTCTTCTGAGCTTCGTAGGCGCAATCATCAAATGTCGTGCACGAACGCTATATCCCTTTTTTGCCGCCATCGTTCTACCTCTTTACTACCTTCTTGTCCGAGCTCGAGTGAGACCGAAAAATCCGCGTCGGTGCGAATTCACCGAGCTTGTGCCCGACGAGGTTTTCCGTTATATAAACCGGCACCCACGTTTTACCGTTGTACACCGAGATTGTAAGCCCCACCATTTCGGGAATTACGGTCGAGCAACGCGAGTAGGTTTTTATCATCCGCTTGCTCCCGGCCTTGCTCATATCCACGACACGTTTGTAGAGCTTCTTCTCGATAAACGGTCCCTTTTTAATCGATCGTGACACGGCTAACTCCTATGATCGTCTTCGTTTTACGATAAACTGATTCGATCTCTTCTTTTTCTTACGAGTTTTATACCCCTTCGTCGGGATACCCGAAGGCGATACGGGATGCCGTCCTCCGGACTTCGCACCTTCACCACCTCCGTGCGGATGATCGACGGGATTCATTGCAACACCGCGAACCTTCGGCCGATGACCGAGCCAGCGGTTTCTGCCCGCCTTTCCTCGTGTTGTATTCATGTGATCCACATTGTCGAGCGAGCCGAGCGTCGCGCAGCACTTTGAGAACACCATCCGTGTTTCGCCGGACGGTAATCTCACGGTTGCATAATCACCCTCGCGGGCGGCGAGCACACCAGCTGCACCGGCGGATCGAACGAGTTGTCCACCGTGCCCCTGACGAAGCTCTATATTATGTATAGTCATACCGACGGGAATCCGGTCCAGCGGGAGTGAATTGCCCGGACGAATCGGCGCATTCGGGCCGCTCTGAATCTTGTCACCGATTTTGACATTCCGCGGCGTGAGAATATATCGCTTCTCGCCGTCGGCATAGTGGACAAGCGAAATATACGCGCTCCTGTTCGGATCGTACTCGATGCTCGCAACAACACCGGGGATATTATGCTTGTCCCGTTTAAAATCGATAATTCGAGATTTACGTTTATGTCCGCCTCCGCGACGACGCACGCTCATCCGACCGTTGTTGTCTCTTCCACCGGTGGAGTGCTTTCCTTTAACGAGCCCCTTCGACGGTTTCTGCTTCAGTAACTTACTTGTATCGACAACCGTCGTATACCGAAGACTCGGCGTAGTCGGGTTATAATCCTTTAGTGGCATCTCTTCCTCCGGTTATACTCAGCCGCCCTCGAATACTTCGATGCGCTCACCCCTGGGAAGTGTGACAATCGCCTTCTTCCAGTCACGGGTGTGACCTGTTCTGAACCCGGATCGCGTTCTTGCTACCCGCGGTTTTCCACGCACGTTCATTACCCGGCATGATTCCGGATTTACCGAGAACAGCTCATGAACGGCTTTCATTATCTGTATCTTGTTCGCTTTTCGATGGACGTGAAATACATAGCTCTTTATTTCGCGCTCACGCATGGCGTTTGTTTTCTCCGTTAGCACCGGCGCGAGAATGATTTCATCAGCTTCCATTCTCATCTCCCTTTCCCTCGGCTTTTCCGTCGGCGAAAAACTCGCCGAGCTTTGTTGCGGCACTTTCGAGCACAATGATATTCCGTCCGTAGAACAGATCGTGCGCGCTCAATCGGTTAAAGCTCTGAAAGTGAAGCCACGGGATGTTTTTCCCCGCTCGGCGAAGCATGTTGTCGTCGGACCCGATAATTACAACCGTCCGTTCCTCACCGACGAAGTTTTTCATGATCTTTACGAGGTCCCGCGTTTTTCCGGACTCAATACTGAAATCTTCCACAACCTTGAGCTTCTCGTTATCGGTCTTCATGCTCAAAATCGAACAATACGCAAGCCGCTTCACTTTCTTCGGAATTTTATAGGTATAGTGTCGTGGTCTCGGTCCGAATGCGATACCGCCACCTACCCAGATAGGCGATTTTCGATCACCGGCTCTCGCTCGTCCCGTTCCTTTCTGCGGCCACGGCTTGGCATTACTACCATGAACTTCAGCTCTGGTTTTCGTAGACGATGTGCCACGACGGCGGCGAGTTAACTCGGCATTTACCGCGTGATAAATCGCGTCGTTGTGCACGCCTCGTTGAAAAACCCGATCCGATATTTCAATATCCCGTACCGGCTTGCCCTCAATCGAATACACTTTTGCTTTCATCGTATTGATTCCTAACGCTTCTTTTTCGCCGGTCGTATAAACACGACCCCGTTTCGTCGTCCGGGAACGGCTCCACCTACCAGAAGCAGGCCGTTTTCCTCGTCTACCTGAACCACCCGAAGATTCTCGGATGTCGTTTGTACGCCGCCCATGCGTCCGGCCATCTTCGTGCCTTTAATCACTCTTGACGGCCATGCAGCCATGCCCGTAGACCCGGGCGTACGGTGAAACTTCGAGCCGTGACTCTTTCGTCCACCCGCGAATCCGTGACGCCGTACAACACCCTGATACCCCTTTCCTTTGGAGGTACCGGTAATATCCACGTATCTCGATTTCCCGAAGACCGAAACCCCCAGGCGAGTACCGATTTCATAATCACCGTCAACGTCTTTGAGCTCCACGAGATGCCGCTGCGGCTCTACACCATCCGGGAATTGTCCGAGATATGGCTTTGTAGCTCTGCTTTCCTTTATCGGGTCCGCCCCGATAATGCAGGCAGAGTATCCATCTTTTTCGGGAGTACGCACCCCGACAACGACGTTATCTTCTATTTTCAAGACGGTTACGGGCGTCATGACGCCGGTCTCGTCAAACACCTGCGTCATGCCCATTTTTTTTCCTATGAGCCCAATCATTACAAAGCTCCCATTCGTTTTATAGAGAATTCAGGCGAGCGAAGACGAACGACAATTACTGCTTAATCTCTACGTCCACTCCGGCAGGTAACTCGAGACGCATCAGTGCGTCCATAACCTCGGAAGTGGGATCGAGAATATCGATAAGACGTTTGTGTGTGCGCATCTCGAACTGTTCCCGCGCCGTTTTATTGACATGCGGGGATTTGAGCACGGTGAACTTGTTGATCTTTGTCGGC
This sequence comes from uncultured Spirochaetales bacterium, assembly GCA_964387575.1. Taxonomy (GTDB): domain Bacteria; phylum Spirochaetota; class Spirochaetia; order ARS1246; family ARS1246; genus CAYLZA01. The sequence continues at coordinate 9,542 of CAYLZA010000051.1, forward strand.
AGCGGTATCGGACCGGCAACTTTGGCCCCGGCCTTCGATACCGTTTGCACAATCGACCGGGAACTCTGATCAATAAGCTCAACATCAAAGCCGCGCAGCCTTACTCGAATTCTATCACTGGCCATGACTTCTCCCTGAAAAAACGAGTCCCGTCGCCCCTCGAGGCGCAGGACTCAAAATCTCTACTCCAATATCTCAATGACCTGACCGCTCGCT
>CAYLZA010000052.1:0-9725 GCA_964387575.1 uncultured Spirochaetales bacterium
GAACGACCGATAAGTCGTGGGTCCGGACCGATACCGACAACAACAGCCTCCAGAGACAACCGGGAGATCGGCGTGGTCCGGTCGACATAGCCGTGGCAATCTCAAAGCAGAAGGAAATGATGGACGAACCGGAAGGATTCAGACTCATCGTTGCCGGTAATGCCAGATTCGTCGGTGCGATGCCTCCATTTGGAAATCTCAAACCGAATACCGATTTCTTTCTCAACAGCCTTTCGTGGCTGAACAAGCGGAGTGATTCGATTTCGGTCCGCTCCAAGAGCCTGTTCGAGCTGCCGCTTCGAATGTCGGGCACGATGCAGCTCGTTTATGCCGGATTTTTCATCATCCTTATCCCGCTTGGAATCCTGGTAGCAGGATTGATCGTATGGTTGAGGAGGAGGCACCTGTGAGCAAGACCGTCAAGCTCATTATTGCACTCGCCGCAGTGGCGGTTGTTATCGGGGCGTATTTCATCATCAAGAATCTTCCGGATCGGTCACAGCCGGTCACGACCACCGACGATCGTATCTATCATTTACGGACGGAATCGTCGAATCTGGCGCGTATGGAGTTTCGGCGTCCCGGAGGCGAAATGATCGTGCTGGAATCCGAGGAAAAAGAGGTTGAAGGTGATACCGAGATCGTCTGGTCTATCGTACACCCCGAAGTGAGTTTCGATATACGAGATCGCTCGATCAGGGACATCGCCTTCGCTCTCGCGAGAGTTTTCAGCGAAAAGCTCATCGAGGAGAATCCGGGACAGGAGGAGCTCGAGCTCTACGGGCTCGACAATCCGACCGCCTACGCAACTCTCGAAACCAGAGATGGAGAAAAGCTCGAGGTGACCGTGGGGAGCAAAACGCCGACGGGCGTAGCCTATTATATGCAGAAAAACGGTGAGCCCGAGGTGTACACGCTTCGAAAATATACGGTTGATAAATTCATGACCGAGTTGGTGGATTTCCGTATCCGTGATATTCCGGTACCCGACTCGCAACGATCTCCCCTCACCTACTTTCGCCTGGCGGGAAGCGAACGAGAGACAATCGAAGTCGTTCCTCGGGAAGAAGACGATGTTTTTGTCGGCGCTATGCTTTCATCCGTAAAGCTTGCGAAGCCGTACAAGCTCGAATATGCGGTAAACACGCAACGATTCCAGGAGATGATCGAAAGGATTCCGCGACAATTGAGGATAGAAAGGTTTATCGACGATGATTCCGCAGATTTGTCGCAATACGGACTCGACTCACCCAGATACGAGATTGAGATGCGTAATGAGGAAAGCTCACTTCATCTTCTTCTTGGTGACGAGTATAACGACGAGGAAGTGTATGCGAAAAAAGCCGGCGTTCCCGGTGTATTCACACTGAGCAATCGAAGCCTTTCCTTCATCCAGACCGATGCCTTCACCCTAGTCGATAAGTTTATCATGCTTGTTAATATTCAGAACGTACGTCGTCTTACAATTATGGACAACGAAGAAGGAACGGCTTACACCGCTGAAATCAAGAGGGAGACGATCGATTCCGGGAGCGAAGAAGAGGAAGTGGAAGAGACGTACTTCATAAACGATACGGAAATCGATGAGGACCCGTTCAAGAAATTCTATCAGAAGGTAATCGGCATACTCGCTGATGCCGAAAATCCTGATCCGCAACCGCTTCAGGATCCGGAGGTCTCGATCCGATTTGAATTCAACGAGAACATCCCGACCGACACCGCCGCAGTCGACTTCGAGGAAATCAACCGTGATTTCTATGCCGCTTATAGAAACGGTGTTACCGAGTTTCTCGCATCGGATTATCAGGTCGAAGCGATTTTCACGACGGCTGAATCCGCATTGAACGCCAAAGACAACGAATCATGAGTAGACGGGCGTCCGTAGTAGACGGGCGTCCGTTTGTTTTGAAATGCGCCGTCGTCGAACGGCATTTACAGCTATTCCAGCGCGATTTCGAGAACGGGCGGAACCCGTCATCGGCGGAATTGCGAAAATCTATTCTTTCCAGGGAAAAATCATACCGCGAAGCGTCCTGTGACCAACCCGGTCTTTTTCATCAATCAGCAGCGCATCCCACGGTATTTTTTTCTTATCCGCCTCAGGATTTTCTTCCAGATAGTTATATTTCAGCAGTCTGAGCTTGAGCCCGACCTGATGCCAAATCAGGAGCGACATCACCCCCGGAAGAAGAAACGCGGTAAAACCGGAAATCGCGAGGATAGCAATAGATCCTATTCCGAGCAGTATGGAAAACCCTGTGTTGTCGAAAAACACGATGAAGCACTTCCGAACCGCTTTGCCTATTCGTTGATCGAGTTGCCCGATAATCGGGAAATAATACTGACTTGCAATCCACCAGATTACGCTTACCCAGAAGATAATCGAGATCGCGGCGACGCCGAGCAATCCGCCCATATTCAGATAAAACGGGAACGCTACGATCAGGATGAAAAAATGAACAACGGTTATCCCCGACATTACCAGGGCAGGTTTCCAGATCTTTTTGATGTTTTCCCAGAAATCCTTGAATGAAACGCTTTGATAGTTCGCAATCTCCCGTGCAATCAGAGATGCGGCGCCGGTGTAAAGAAAGAATACGGCGATTGCGATAGCGACCCCGAAATACGAGAGCGCCATATTGAATCCAAGAAGATACGGCAGATAAAGGCATCCTCCGACGATAAGTACAAAGCCGAAATTTGCGAGAAACACCGTGAGCATATTATCCCACATGTCGAAGAACGCTTTCTTTATCAGAAAGAAAAACATGACTCCTCCGTAAACACTGGAAATCCAATGGTAGGTCGGTAAATCATAGAATTATGCCCATGCAATTTCAAGCCAGGAATGCATACAACATACAGGAATGAGGATGATTACAATCGAGCAATACATGGTATGAGGTGCGGCGGAACGGTAGCGATATACGTCGACTACCGAGTCCGCCATGCCTATAGTGCGATACGTCTATCTAGCTCGCGCTTACCGCCAGCGCTTCGTCGGCGGCCGACGCCGCATCCGGGGCGTACTTGTCCGCTCCGATGCTGTCGCAGAAACTCTGAGTAACCGGCGCGCCGCCTACCATAATCTTCAACTTGTCCCGCATACCCGCCTCTTCTACGGCCTTTACGACATTCCCCATCTCGGTCATTGTCGTCGTAAGCAGAGCCGAGCATGCGATGATATTCGCATTGTTTTCCTTCGCGGCACTCACGAACTTCTCAGGAGAAACATCGATTCCGAGATCGATGACTTTCAGCCCTTTGCCTTCCATCATGATCTTGACCAGATTCTTGCCTATGTCGTGAAGATCCCCTTTTACCGTTCCCAGTACGACCGTTCCTCTGTTGGATGAATCGGACTCGGACATATGTGGCTTGAGAATCTCGATTCCCGCATTCATGGCTCGTGCGGCAATCAACACTTCCGGAACATATACCTCGTTCTTCTTGAATTTGTCACCGATGATCGACATTCCGGGCATAAGCCCTTCTTCGAGGATCTTCTTTGCTTTAAGCCCCTCGTCCAGACCCTTCTGGGCGAGCTCTTTTACTTCATTCGCCTTACCTTTTTGCAATTGCTCGGAGATCTCGGTCAATACACTCATAGAACCCTCCAGTTCAAGCTGTATAATTTTTCGCAATTTATTGCCCAATACTATACGATATTGTTGTCGTACACAACGATAGTTTCTACCAGGCAAATAGCGGCGAAGGGATTCGAACCCCTGACCGAACGGATATGAGCCGTTTGCTCTACCCCTGAGCTACGCCGCCGTCTATGTAAAAAGTTGTAGCACTATAACAAAGCCTTCAGATTTCTGTCAACGTTTATTTACCACCAATCGCTATACGAGCTTGTCGTTTCGCGCCTGCTCGACTATACGTTTGTTCCAGAAATTATCGCTCAGGAACTTCCGGCGAGTTGCGGCGTCGTCGATTCGTGCCGCACGCTCCTCAACATATTTCGCGGCCCGGCTCAATGCGGTGATTCTGTCGAGGTCGTCGCTTTCGGAGGCGAGTGACAGTCCTGTCGCAAGAAAATAGCAGTAGAGTCCGTTATACGGATCGAGAGCGGAGAGTTTCTCGTCTCGCGTAATACGTGTAAGCTCTATGATCGGCTCGGCAGGGGTATCTCCATAACACCGCAGAAAAGCGAGAAATGCGCGCATCTGCATTGAAAGCGTTCCGCGTCCCTCGTGAGTTCTCAACGCAGCTCCTTCCACCAACGAGTAACCACCGTCCCAATTGATCCGAATGGTTGCGGTTCTCGGTTTCTTTTCCAGTGCATAGGAGGATGCCTCCTCGAGTATTGCCCGGGCGCGTTCGTAGTCTCCGGCGATATACGACGCTTCAGCTTCGAAGAACCCGACCTCCCCCGTTCTCTCGATTTTCGAAAATCTCGAATCGAGACCGTTCCATTTTCGACAATGCGTCAGCGCCCTGCACTGCCACGCTTCGAATGTCGCCACGGGTTTCTCCATACCATAGAGCTCGCATTCACGGAGTGCCTCGGAGCACACCGTTTCGGCTCGTTCGTATTCGCCTATTTCGAAGGCAATTCTGATTTCGATTAAGCACAGATAAAGATGAAACTCGTGCATACCCGCTCGAATCGCAAGGCGCTTTCCCTGCTTTACGCATCTTTGCGCTCTCGAAATATTTCCGGATAGAAAATGAGAGATTGCTTCGTATGTTATTGCACCGACGGCTGTCACAAAATCCTCATTCCGACCGGCCTGCTCTCCGGCGATATCGAAATAGGACTGCGCCTCACCGAGCTTACTCAGCGCAAGCATCTGCATTCCGATAGAATAACTTGCCCGCGCTTCGATGCTCGTGCCGACAAATGCTTTCTCCGTTCTCGACAATGTTGCCGGTACGAGCTTTGCCCATCCCATCGCCCGTTCATTCATTCCGGATTCGTCGAGATAGTCGGCACATGCAAGCAACGCTTCCGCATCCGAGAGGCTCGGTTCGCGGCTGTCCACCGAGGCGCTTATCATCGAATAGAGTTTGTCTGACGTTTCGGAGTCTTCCTCGAGCAATGCAATTCTCAAACGGTAAGAATCAAGGACCAGCTTCACCCCATCGTTTCCGTGAGCATAATCGGATACGCGCTCGATAATCCCGTTCACGCCGTCGAGATCCCCGACCGCCAATGCGCTTCGCAGAAGCATAATACACACATCCACCGCACGCACGTTTCCGATTTCCGCATAGAGCAGCGCAAGCTCCAAGTGTATCGTAAGACGCCTCTCCCGATACATGTCGTTGCAAAACCCGATAAGAGTTTTGTCGAAGTCATCGTCCCGTCGAGCCTTCGCGAGGACGCCGATGTCATCACGGCAATCCTCACCGAGACAGGGGAAACGACCGTCTTCGACAAACCCGAGATCGGCGACATACGCGAGATCCTGCTCGAATTGTCGCGGCAGCAGACCGAACCGTTCGGCAAACTCCTTTTGCAGGGTGCGATCCATCGCGTGCCCGGTAGTCGCGATGATCGTAAGCAGTAGCATTGTCGAATCGGGAAGACCCCGCAGATAGGGGCATTCCGGGCTGCGTGCGTTGCCGTGCACGGGTCCATCGGACGAATCGTCCGAGCTACGCGATGTCTTTGCGACGCTACCGGATAAACCGGTTTCCGTGCTTTCGTTCAGGAGAAGAAGCCGATAGAGTCTCGATGCACTTCCTTCGGCCTCGTCTACGATACGTTCTGCATCATTCGCATCGAGCGATTTATTTCGCGTGTATATCCTTAGCCTGCGTCGGGCTTCGCTTTTGCGAAGCGGAGAAACCGTCAGGGTAACCTTGGCAATCCCGCCTTCGGAGAACATTTCCACGGGCCGATTTACGCTTGCAATAAAGAAAATCCCGTTTTCGACAATGAGCTCCTTTAAAATCGGCTCTATCAGCTCAAAAGCAGCTTCCGGACACCGGTCCAATCCTTCGATGTACCATACCGGTGGTGCCGTCATTTGTTTCATCTTTCTGACATATCCCAAAAGTGAAAGTCTCAAGCTGAGAGAAAGATCAACCGCTAATCCGTCGGCTGTCCGGTTTTCCGATTCCGTCGTACATGCAACTTCATATGTGCGCTCCCAGGTATCGCGCTCGAGACTGTTGAGACGGCGGGAAATATCCTCCTTGTCTATCGCAGCCACGCTTCGCGCTATACCGGTATACCCATACCGATCGTGACTGAGAAATCGTGTTGTATACCAATTCAGCTCTTCTTCGTCTAACCGGAGTTGTTCCAGAAACGCAAACACCGACGCTTTAATCGACGCGAGATCAGAAGAAACAACGAATACTGCCGACCCGTCTCGACCGGCGGTGTAATGACCGGCCAAAGATTCATGCAATTTGTCGACCAGCTCGGAACGCACAAGTAACTCGTCCCTGAGATCGATCGCCGAAGGCGGAGTTTCCCGATAGCCGCTGATTTTTGCTATATCATCTCCCGTTCGCTCTATTTCGAAGTATCGATCGAGCAGCTCGGTCGAGTTACGATCGGTCCAAACGCCGTTCTCAAAGGGCACCTTTATCGAGAGCCGGATAAGCCGTCTCAGTACGAGCTCGTCGCTTTCATCATCGGATGTGACGATGCCTATCGAGAATCCGTGAATCTCATTGCGACGTTCTTTGAGATCGGATTCCAGATCAATGATTCCGCGGCTGAGCATTCTTAGCTGACGTTCTATAGAACCGGCGGCGTAGAGGTGTTTACCGTCCACCTGGTAGAGCAAATCGGCGCATTTCCCGATATGCTGCAGCGCCTTTGATTCGCTCTCTTCTACCAATTCGGGTGCGATTTTCCTCAGCTGCGCATACGCCGGCAGCGAAACAAGAACGTAAATCATTGAATTAACCGAGATCAAGCTCCGGTGGCTCGGTTCCTCCTTCCCAGAGCTCCTCGTCCTCGCTCGTCACGGCGCGACCATAGACGAGCTCAAACAGATATCTGAAGTCTTCGGGTTTTATCTCCATATACTGGATCCCGAAGTAGTACATATCCTTCGACTCAAACGTACGCATTACTCGTCCGACGACCCGCATTACTCGATCGCCGAACGTAAGGGTAAGATCCAAATCGGTATACAGGGTCAGCAAATCCTGAAGCCGCTGCGAGCTGCTCGCAAACAATAACCCCGAAGCGCTGATGTCGATTATCTCTCCGGTGTGCTCGCCTTCGTCGGGGATTTGTCCCTTGAAATAACCCGTCGTCTTGAGCGTATACGCAAGCACTTTCGAGAATTGATACGTATAGTCGAGAAGATCGTGATCAAAAACCTTCTTGTCCTGCTTTTTCTGCGACAGGTATACGTACCCAACCACGTATTCGTGAAAGATAATCGGGCAGTACAATTCCGCTCGTATTCCACTCTTACGCTTTTCCGAGAGCAACGCCGGCAACCGATCCTGGGAAATATCTTCATCGAGATCCATTCGATCGTTCTGGAGCAACATTGCCCGTGTAATGATTTTCCCGCCGATCTGATAGTCGTTTTCCGGAAACCTCCCTGCGGTGTTTGGAATAAAGAGGATCTTCCCCGATTGGGCGATGAGTTGTTCTTCGAGGCCGCTCGGTCTTCGCTCACGAAACATGATTATTTTGTTGGTATCGGCGTATTTTTTTGCGTTCTCCCGAAACTGATCGACGAGTGTCTCCAGATTGTCCATATCGAAGTCAGCATCAACATCGGGAAGCTCAACCGGATCGTATTCCTCGGTTTTCGGAAAACTCAACTCGACCTTTGTCTCCTGAATAGAAAAACTCACCGTCGAATTCGAAGGGGCGGGTACCCGCACATATTTTCGCTCGAGGTTTTTGTGCACCGCGTCCGGATAATCGATGCGGATTGAGGAAGCATCCGCGGTACGAACTTTCGAGATAAATGTCATTACATGCCCATAATAGGAGAAATAGACGCGTAGCGAGCTTCCCGGGGAATAGCGCTCCTCCGCGTGGGATGCCGTCGACACGACGATAGTGTCCTCATCTATACGCTCGATTTGCCCTCGGCCTTCGACCTGGTTGCCGTGAAGCCGCAATTCCATTTGTTTGTCGAGAACCGTGTTGAGAACGAATTCTTTCTCTATTCTGCTGATTTGACTCCCCATATCGCCCCCTTCGATCTTAGTCGATGTTACCATCACGAATACGGGGTTGAAACGAATTCTCTGATTTTTCCGGTGGTACCGTCAACAACGACAAATCGGCATGAAGATCCGTAATATACCACTGTTGATCATCGCGAATCAGATATATCGTACCAGTAGTCGTGCCGGGATTTCCTGTCAGCCGCACGTCGACCGCCACAGAATCATCCTCCGGGCGCAAAAAAGCGGCAATTCTCACCGAACGCGGTAACAGTCCGTCATCAAGGTATCGACGAAGCGATCGAGCAAGATGATCGCGCCACTCTTCATGCACCGCATGTGCCGCGATCTTCCCTTCAGAAAGGCTTCCGAAAAACGTCTCTATAACCGAACGGATTTGCTCGACGTCTCTATTTATCGACGGACGATAGAGGACACCGAGAGTGAAATCCGCCGGATGCACCGGGGCGACGCCGCGTTGTGCAAGCAGACGATCGCGTCGTGTTAACGGAATTACTTCCCGACGGCTTTGGGCGTTTTGTTCTTCGCTTTGTCTCCGTTCGGTTCGCTCGAGTGTAATCGTCTTACCCTCATCGTTCTGCTCGCGTTTCTCATCCGAATTCTCACGGTTGCTACGTTCACCGACCGGTTTCTGTTGAGACTGTACGTCCGCTTCAACTTCTCGGTTATCCCGAGTGTTGTTCGTGGATACATTCTCCTCATTTTCCCCCGAATCTCCACATCCGGTCAAAACGATACTCAGCAACAATATGGCCGGAACTTTCACTCTTACGTTTTAACTCAAAACTACTCCGTAGACAACATGAATAGCGGGAGTTACACTCGGACCCGTTAAAATGAGCGCTACAAACAACATTCGCAACCATCTTGCCGCAGATTATGATGAGCCGGTTCGTGATCCGCTCTGGAGCCATATCTATCTTTCACGAGGATTGAAAGCCGTCATATCCACCCGCCACTTCCAGAAAATCAACGGGATACGTCAGCTCGGTCCGGCATATCTGGTGTATCCTGGTGCTACCCACACCCGATTCAACCACAGTCTCGGCGTATTCGAGATCGCTAAACGACTGATTACCGCGCTTCTGCGATTCGACACGGGTGACATGCTTTCGGCGGAGGGGGTCCGGGCGTTTCTATGCGCCGCGTTGCTGCACGACCTCGGTCACTTTCCCTACGCCCATTCGCTCAAGGAGCTTCCTCTCGACGAGCACGAAGCGCTGACCGGAAGAATAATCCGCACAACCGATCTCGGCGAAACGATCAGGAACGACGTGGGGGTCGACCCCGAATTCGTGGCGGCGATCGTAGACTTGAACACCTCGTATCCCGTCTCGCCTGAGCTCAGCCTCTATAGGCGTCTTCTTTCAGGAATGCTCGATCCGGACAAGCTCGATTATCTCAACCGGGACGCCTTTTTCTGCGGAGTCCCCTACGGCATGCAGGACATCGACTATGTGGTAAGTAAAATTGTACCCCACGACGCGGCAGGGGTCGCCATCGTAGAACAAGGCATCAACGCGGTAGAAAACGTGCTGTTTTCAAAGTACTTAATGTACAAGACGGTATACTGGCATAAAACCGTACGGATTGCGACC
>CAYLZA010000053.1:0-9622 GCA_964387575.1 uncultured Spirochaetales bacterium
CCGACCGCGTTGCAGCCGACCCCGGTTGTAGCGTCGACGATTCGAGCGCACGTACGACGGTCGTACCCACCGCCAGGACCGGGCGACCCGAGGATTTTGCCTCGTTCACCGCTTGCGCCGTTTCCTCCGGGATCGTGTAGGTCTCGGCGTGCATCTCGTGGTTCTCGATGTCTTCGCTCCTAATCGGTCGAAACGTACCGAGTCCGACGTGGAGCGTAACATAGGCGGTTCTCGCGCCGCGCGACTCGAGTTTTTCCATCAGCCGTTCGGTAAAATGAAGTCCGGCGGTCGGGGATGCGATCGATCCTGTTATATTTCCGTATACAGTCTGATAACGTGTCTCATCTTTGTGCTCATCCGGGCGTTTGATATACGGCGGGAGCGGTACATGGCCGGAGCGATCGAAGTAGTCGTTCCCGGCGGGTTGCGAGAGCTCGATCACTTTGTACGGCGGATCCTCATCGATGATCGCGCCGGTTACTCCCCCGGGAAAGGTGTAACTCTTTCCCGGCCGTTGTTTTTTTGCGTGCGACGCGGTTACGTGCCATGTCTTCAGCGTTGAATCGAGCGGCGCGACGAAAAGAAACTCGACGGTGCCGCCGGTGTGCGAGCGCGCATAGAGCCTGGCTTTTCTCACTTTTGAGTTGTTAAACACCACGAGCGTTCCCGGATCGATGATGTCGGGCAATTCGGGCATGCCGTGATGATCGATCGAACCGGTTTTCCGGTCCAAAACGAGCAGACGACATGTGCCGCGTTCGTCGGGAGGGTATTGGGCTACGAGCTCGGGAGGGAGATCAAAAAAGAAGTTCCTGGTCTTCATCCTTTCTCGTGTTTCCGGGAGGTTCGAGCGATAGATGGTCATATGCCAGCGATGTGGCTACCCGGCCCTGCGGCGTCCGTTTGAGAAATCCCTGCTGGATGAGATAGGGCTCGTAAAAGTCCTCGAGCGTTTCTATCGCCTCACCGACCGAGATTGCGAGCGTTTCCGCGCCGACCGGACCGCCTTCGTATTTTTCGATGATCACCTTGAGGATTTCCCGATCATGCCGCTCGAGCCCTCGTTTGTCGATCTGGAGCCGTTCGAGCCCGGAAGTAACAATTTCCTTGTCGATCGAGCCGTCTCCCATCACCTGGGCGAAATCCCTCATCCGTTTCAAGAGCCGATTCGCCACCCGAGGCGTTCCTCTCGAGCCGGCTGCCAGGAGCTTTGCGGCTTCCGTATCGACATCGACCTCGAGAATCTTCGCCGTTCGCCGTACGATCTGTATAATTTCCTCGAGTGTATAATAATCCATACGTATTGAGATGCCGAATCGACTGTGGAGCGGACCCGAAACGCGCCCCGCTTTGGTGGTGGCACCGATGAGCGTAAACCGCTGGATCGGGATACGAAGTGTTCGCGCCGCCGGTCCCTGTCCGATCACCCAATCGATCTCGAAATCCTCCATCGCCGAGTAGAGCATCTCTTCGATTGCCGGCTTGAGGCGGTGGATTTCGTCGATAAACAGCACCGAAGATTCGGTAATGGTCGTGAGTATTCCGGCGAGATCCTTCGCCTTCTCGAGCGCGGGGGCTGCGGTTGCCTTGAACTCCGCGGCGAGCTCGTTTGCCATGATCCCGGCGAGCGTCGTCTTCCCGAGCCCGGGAGGACCGCTCAAGAATACATGATCGAGCGCTTCTTTCCGCTCTCGCGCCGCCTGGATGAAAATCGAGAGATTTTCCTTTACCGCGCTCTGACCCTGAAAATCTTTGAGAAATCGTGGTCTGAGATGGAGCTCCGAGTCGTCCTCGTCTTTTTTGTATGTCCCGTCGAGGAAGCTGCTATCCTTACTATCCATGCGCACTCAGTGTAACAATCGCTTTCTTAAAAATCTCCCGTTCCTCCGAACCGGGGTCGGATTTGCTTTCGGGACTCTGCGCGACCTCCGCGGCCGCCTTCTTCACTGCGGCGGTGGAACGGCGACGGTCGAATCCCATATCGACGAGGGCCTGTACGATATCGTCATGCCCGCCGGTCTGTTCCTGCTTCGATTCGGTTTGCAGCGAGAGCTTACCGCGAAGTGTGAGGAGAATCTTCTGCGCTGTTTTTCTCCCGAGACCCGGTATACGGGAGAGATTATCGATGTCCTCGGCGTCGAGGCATTTTACGAACGACTCCACACTCATTCCCGAGAGTATCCTGAGCGCTTGCTTGGGGCCGATTCCCCCCACTTTGAGAAGATCGAGAAACACCGATCGTTCCGCTTCGGATGCAAATGCGAAAAGCGACATCTGATCTTCCCGGTGATGGAGATAGGTAAACAGCCGTACCTCTTCATCGGCGCCTTCGGCGTTTCCGATCTGCTGCAACGTCGATGCAGGCACCATGAGCGCCCATTCGACCCCCGCCTCGGTTTGAAGCAAAAGAGTTGATTCGGAATGACCGCTTATCCGACCGGTCAGACTGTTGATCAACGCTACGTTCCTTTACTCAGCTGTATATTCGCCGATTGCTTGTTGTAGCAGCAGATTGCCGCGGCAAGCGCATCGGCGGCGTGATCCGATTTGGGTATTTCCTTCAATCCAAGCAGCACGCGGACCAGCTCCTGAACTTGTGTTTTCTCGGCTCTTCCGACGCCGGTTATCGATCGTTTGATCTCCTGCGGCGAAAGCTCTTCGGTTGGAACTCCCGCCTGCGCAAGTGCCAGCAGAATAACGCCGCGTGCCTGTGCAACCGGGAACGCGCTCGATGCATTACGTGCAAAAAACAAACTTTCTATTCCCGCCCAATCGGGTTTGTACGTCGTGACTACCTCGGAGATGCGGTCGTAGAGCTTCTCGAGTCTTTTTCCCATCTCCGTGTCGGAATCGGTTCGTATTGTTCCGTGATCGATGTAGTGATACCGGCTTCCATCGGACCGTAAGATCCCGTAGCCGGTCGTAGCTATTCCCGGATCGATACCGAGTACAACCGTCATTCACCCTCTAAATCGAAATCATCCGGTATATCGAGATTTGTGGAAACGCTCTGGACATCGTCGTGCTCATCGAGCTTTTCTATCAGGTTGAGCGCTTTTCGCGTCGTATCTTCATCGAGAGAAAGCGTCGCATCCGGAATCATCGTTACCTCGGCGGATGTCCGCTCGATGCCGGCGTCATCGAGGGCTTTCACCACCGACTCGAACTCCTCCGGTTCGGTAAGAACCTCGACGTATCCTTCGCCGCTGGTAACATCATCTGCTCCGGCGTCGAGACACACATCGATTACCTCGTCCTCGGTATGTTTTTCCCCGTCTACGGTAATGACCCCTTTTCGTTGAAAAAGATACCCGACGCAGCCCGTTTCTCCGAGGTTCCCGCCGGCTTTGCCGAGGATGTTTCTTACGTCGGCGGTGGTTCGATTTTTGTTGTCGGTCAGGCAGCTGATCAGAAGCGCGACACCTCCGGGACCGTATCCTTCATAGGTGACTTCGGTATAACTGACGCCTTCGAGCTCTCCGGTGCCCTTTTTGATCGCCCGTTCGATATTGTCCTTGGGCATGTTGGCCGTTTTGGCCTTGAGCACCGCGGTTCTGAGTCCGGGATTTGTTTCAGGATCGCCCCCGCCGATTTTGGCGGAAACCGTGATTTCCTTGATGAGCTTTGTAAAAATTTTTCCACGTTTGGCGTCTTCGGCCCCTTTCTTGTGCCGAATTGTCGCCCATTTGCTATGTCCTGACATTCCCCTCTCTCCTGCGATTGTAGCTTAACCTACCGAGTGCAAGGAAATATGTCAAGATTTGCAGGATGTTATAAATCGTGCGGCCGGTCGGCTTCCGGGTGGGCGCGGTCACGGCCAGTCGCATCGGCCGATCTCGATATCCGACATATCGCGTGCGATACCGCGAAGAATCAAATCGAGATACATCGATCCGGTCCGGGTGCATCGTAGCGCATCGTTGGTGATTTCCATGTAATCGCGGCTCTCCGCGGTTTGGAGCGATGAGGTGAGCGCTTCCGCCGGATCTATCCCGAAGATCCGCGTCATTTTCGCTCGATCAACCCCCTCGGTCAGACGAAGACCCATGATGAGATGCTCGAAAAGCAGGTCCCGCGGCGAAAGGCGCTCTGCCCGGTACTCGGGAGCCTGAAGGTTTCGCGACGCTTCGATTCTCAGCGGCCCCTCCGCTCCCGCCACGGTCGATACCGCCGAAGGTCCGAGACCGAGATAGGGGCGCATCCGCCAGTAGCTGAGATTGTGTCTGCACTGCGCTCCCGGACGTGCGAAATTCGAGACTTCGTACCATTTATAGCCGTTCTCTTGCAGATACTCGGCAGCCGCGAGAAACGCGTTGGTCTGTGTTTCCTCGTCGACGGGCGGCTTCCGCCCGTTACGAATCTGCTTCGCAAGCCGTGTTCCTTCTTCGACGGTGAGCGTGTAGAGCGAAATGTGGTCCGGTTTCCAACGGAGTGCCTTTTCGAGGTCTCCGATGGTGGTATGTGCCGGCCCCGGGGCCTCTGCGCCGCGGCCGGTATCGGCCGCCTGCACCATTCCGGTGATGATATCGAAGCTGATCGAGCCAAAAGTGCGACGATGAATGAGCTCGAGAGCGCGGCGATTGTCCTCCGGCGTTGCCCGTCGTCCGAGGTATTCGAAGCCACCGTTATCGAAAGTTTGGATTCCGAGACTCAGCCGGTTTATCCCCCGGTTTTCGAGAACATCGAGCAGCTCGCTCGTCACGGTTTCCGGATTTACCTCCATGGTATACTCGATCGACTCGATCCTCGACTGCTTTATGCGCCCGGCGTGGCCGGCGCTGCGCGTGCCGCCGGCCACCTCGCCGCGATCCGGCCCGGCGGAATACACCAGCGTATTGAGCCGTTCGAGAAACCAGTCGAGCGTTTCCGGATCGATCATGCTCGGCGTTCCGCCACCGATAAAAACCGTGTGTATGTGAGGGGAGCCGAGCTTTTCGAGCGCCTGTCGGCCGTCTTCGAGAATGGTGTGGAGAGTTTTGTTGAAAACGGCCGGCGTTGCGCCGGAGGTAGAGAAAAAATCGCAGTAATCGCACCGGGAGGAACAAAAGGGGATGTGGATATAGAGCGAAATAGCCTCGTGTGCGACGGGTGTAAACGCCTCAGGGAATACCAATACGTTTAACCGGCCAGTAGCGAAGCAGCAACTTTGCCTCGATTGATTCCATTCCCACCGGTCCCCAATAGCGGGAATCGTTGGTCATGCTTCTGTTGTCTCCCATCAGGAAGTACTCGTTTTCGTCCAGCACGATCTCATCGTGATTACCGGTGAACGGCAGCGGTTCGCTCCAGGAATCGGGAAGCGGTTGAAAGGTAATCTGGTAATCAGCTCGGGAAAGATCGAATTCCTGGAGAAACGCCTCGGCACCATCCGGTTTGATATACGCGATATGCTCCTCGATTCGGATGGTATCTCCGGGAACCCCGATTACACGTTTGATGATGGTTTCCGGTCTCATCTCGTGAGGATCCAAACCGATCTGTTGAGCGGTGAAAAACAGCACAATGGGGTTGAAGATTCTCTTCCAGACAGTTTCTTCGTAGTATTTCGGACGAACGAGCACCAGCTCTCCGCGTTCGGGTGTGGAAATCGGACCGAGAGAATCCGCGGCGAAGGGAAGGCGCGCACCGTATGGCAGAGGTGATGCAAAAAGCCGCTCTCCCGAGGTCAGTGACGGCTCCATCGAAACCGATTCAATTCCTACCGTCGTTATCAGCATAGAGGTAATGAGCTCGTAGAGAAGGAAGAACGCGAGCAGAAAACCGAGCACGGCGAAAATGCGACCGGCGATACTCTTTCGTTCGCGGTACAAACGGTAATCGCGTCGTTTTCTCAGCATCTCTCGGCCTATTCGATACCGCCGAATCGATCGAGCGGCCAGTAGATGAACATTGCTTTTCCTAAGACATGCTCAAGCTGAACCGGTCCGAAGTAACGGGCATCGTTTGAATTATCGCGGTTATCTCCCATCGGAAATATCCATCCGTCCGGTATGAACCATCCGAGGGTGTATTTGGCGTATGAGCTTCGGTATCGGCTGCGATGCGGATAGATCTTGTGCATCGTCTCGTTAAAAACCGCGAGCTGTTGATATTCATCGCCTCGGAGCCGTTCAACCCCGCGGGCGGCTTCGACATCGGATTCACTCGGTTGCAGACCGTTGTCTCTAAAGGTGCTCGAGCGGACCGCCGCTTCGATGGTGGAGTAATGGTCGGGTTTTATGAGCCGTTGCGTCGTGTAATCAACCCTGTCGTGAAACTCGAGATCCTCTTCGTGACGCCACGCGGCAGCCCCCGACGGTTTGAGCTCCACCTCACCCCGACGAATCCTGAGCCGATCCTCGCCCATTCCGACGGCCCGCTTTATAAGGAAATGAGCGCGGGGCTCCCCTGCCTCGTTACGATCGATATCGACGAGCGAAAGGGTAAGCATGTATACGACTCGTTGGACGATATCGAAGAGCGGACCTTTGCTGATATATGTGGGACTTTCAAAAATGACGACTCCTGCGCGGTTGGGCTCTGCGAACGCGTTGATCTTGAACTTTCCGGGTATGAGCTCGGGACCGTATATCAACTTGTTCACAAAAATGCGATCGCTGATATTGAGGGTGTGCTCCATCGAGCCGGTCGGAATTCTATATGCCTGAAAGAGATATTGATTTATCAGAAGTACCACGAAGGCGGCCCAGAGAAATGCGTCGACCCACTCGATGATCGGATGCCGCTTTTTCTGCTTTTCCTTCTTTTTGAGTTGTCGGCGTTTTCGCCACGTCAGGAATGACTCCGTCGTTCCGACCACCTGCGAGGCCCAACCGTTCATGATAACTCCTTGGCGGACGGTAACATAGAACCCTTGCGTTGACAAGCGATCGTGCCCGTCTCTATACTACAGCTTCAATGGCGAAACAGAAAAAGACCGAGCAGTCACCCGAAGAGGTGTACGTCAAGCTGAAACCGGTGCTCGGCATACAACCTGCCGTTTATTTGACGATACTATATGCGGCAATCGCACTGCTGGTGCTTTTTCTCGTTCTCTTTTTACCCGGCATCAGGAATCACGGCAGCCGTGTAACATTCGAGAGCGTTCCGACCGGTTCGGCGGTCTATATCGACGGAGGATACGTCGGGTCGACTCCGTGCACCGTCTTCGTCGAGTCGGGAACGCGCTCGATCCGGATAGACCGATACGGGTTCGAGTCTGCAACCGAAGAGCTCGATGTAGGTGGCCGGCTTTTCGGGTCGCTCTTCTTCAAACAGAAAGCCGACTATCATGCGGTGCTCGCTCTGACCGAGCCCGAGAAGCTTCTCCGACGTACCGCCCGTGAGCTCAACGAATGGGCAATGATTGATGCATTCAGCACCTCGTATCAAGCGGAACCGGTCGCCTCACGCGCCGTGGATGCCATCGTCCAGGCGATGTCGTACTCCGATCCCGCCGGCTCTGCGGACGACGGCTTCGGGGGCGATGGTACAGAGGGCGGCACGGCAGCCGGCGATTTTTCGGCAGACGAAATTGCTCGCATGCTCGACCGGTTTCTCATGACGTCGTTGCTCAGCGCCGCAGATCCGGTGATCGCCGATGATGTTATTCGAGCCGTAACGGCCCGGTTTTCGCGGAACGGCATTGTAACACCCGACGGCGTACTCGATTCCGTAGGATTTTTCATACAAGCTGTGACGAAGTATAAGAATTTGATGTTTCTGTTGCCCGAGCTTCTCGAAGACATCGACATCGGAGAGACGCCGGGTGAAAGGATCGTCGACAAAGAGTGGTATCGGAATCTGATCGACTCCTTCGGATCTACAATTGCGATGATCCCGGGGAACCAGGGCGAGTTCGGTCGCGTCGAGGAGATCAGCGGTATCTCATTCGTACAAATTTCGGACGGACGGTATGTACAGGGATTGACGACGAACGGCGACGAGCATCCGTTTCCCCGAAGTATGGAAGGATTTTTTATCGGCGCTACCGAGATAACGCAGGGACAGTTTGCCGAGTTTATCGAAGCAAATCCGGTATGGGGCAAGCATAACAAAGGTCAACTGGTGTTATCATCGGTTGCCGATGAATCGTATCTCGATCAATGGGATCCGACGGAGCAACCAAACAAACCGGTCCGCTTCGTTTCGTACAACGCTGCGGTTGCATACTGCCGCTGGCTGACCGAGCAACTTCCCGGTGCATATGAAGGATGGACGGTGCGATTACCGACCGAAAGTGAGTGGGAGTGGGCGGCACGGACGGCTGCGGTCGATCCGGCGGTCGTTTTTTCGCAAAACGAAAAAGAGCCCCACGTCGCTCGTGTGTCGGTTTTCGCCGCATCGGAAGGACCCGTATACGATCTTCTCGGAAACCTCTGGGAGTGGTGTGAGGAGTGGTACTATCCCCTCGCCTACTATGCAACCTCCTGGGACGGGGACGCTCTTGTCGATGAGACCGGTGAATACGAAGGAGTTGAACGGGTGGTTCGCGGAGGCTCGTGGGCGAACTCCCCGCTGGATCAGATCGATAGCGCCACGCGCGGATCGCAACGGCCGAGCTGGTCCACCGCATTCGTCGGATTTCGACCGGTTCTGGTGAGATAGCCGTATGGCACAAAAGGCGGAAAAGTCGAAGGATCCCGGCAACCGGAACCTTGCGAGGAACCGGAAAGCCCGATTCAACTTCGCCATCGAGGAATCGATGGAGTGCGGAATCGAGCTCAAAGGCACAGAAGTCAAGTCGATGAAAGCCGGCCGGTTCTCCTTTTCAGATGCATACGCGCGCATCGCAAATGATGAAATCTGGTTGATTGGTTTTCACATCTCTCCGTATGAGCAGGGCAACATCTACAACCACGATCCAGACCGGGACCGGAAGCTTCTCCTTCACAAACAGGAGATCAAACGCCTCCGCCGGAAGGTCGACGAACGCGGCTATACTCTCGTTCCAACGAGCTTCTATTTGAAGCGGGGAATCGTGAAGGTGGAGCTCGGGCTCGGAAAAGGGAAGCGCGTGGTGGACAAGCGAGAAACGATAAAACAGCGCGATCTGAAACGCGAAGCCGACCGGGAAATGTCGGGCCGGTATTAGCGGGAGTGTGGGTTCCGCGGGGCGGCGGTGGCCGCAGGATCGCACGCTTTTGCCGCGCAGGCAAGTCGAGTTCCGGCCATCCCGGAATCTGACGCCAAAACCGCCTTGACCGGTAGACCGAAATCACCCGATGTTATTATACTATAGATAGCTGCCACGGGGGTGCACCGGTTTCGACTGGAGGCACGTACGGTGGCAGGTTGCAGGTGGATCGCCACTCGCCAAAACGTGGCACCCTTATAGTTGCCGAAGATAACTTTCCGGCACTCGCAGCTGCATAAATAGCGCTGTGACGGGCACCGCGGATGCCGTTCCGAAGCCGCGGATCGCTTGACAGAAACCGGAACTCGCCTCCCGGCGCCTCCGGACGCCGTGAGGGACACAATATCCGGATACCAAGTCCGGTTGGTGGGCCTCTTGATCCTGCCGGATGAGGGAACGTTAAACAAGAGGATAAACCTGTAGAGGCCTGTGCCTACCCTTCAGGACGCGGGTTCAATTCCCGCCACCTCCATGAACCGGCCGCCGGACTGCTTGTTCGGCGGCCGG
>CAYLZA010000054.1:0-5400 GCA_964387575.1 uncultured Spirochaetales bacterium
CGGTGTTAGATATCCCTGTTTCTCGAACCAGTCGATTGTGTCTCTCAGTGTTGTATCGACGGAACGGGTAGTGTACCCGAGCTCCCTCCGAGAGCGGTCCGAGGAAACACGCACACCGAGTGAAAGAAGCTGGAGGCTCGATCGGGTAAATCGAGGCGAGCGGCCGGTAAATCGATAGTAGCGTTCCACCAGCGGAATGAACGGCATGAGGTTTTTACATTGAAACCTGAACCGTGGTTTTTTTATCCCGCTCAAATCCTCGAGAAGGTCCATGAGCCGACGTACCTCGATGAAGTGCCCCGGTAAAAGATATATGGCCCCTGAACGGCCGTGTCGGGATGCGCGTATTACGCCCTCTGCGACATCCCGGACGTCCACGAAGTCAAACCCGCCGTCGACATATGCGGGTAATCGTCTATGGAGATAATCGAGGATGAGACTACCCATCGGAGAAAATCGATAATCGGGAGGACCGAAAAAACCGGTAGGACAACACGCTATGGTTTTTATCCCGTTTCCGTTTGCTGCAAGCACGGATTGCATAGCAAGAGCTTTCGTTTTGCCGTACATTGTCACGGTTCGTTCCGGAGCAATCGGTGTCTCTTCGGTGACAGGGAAATTCGCATATTCGAGCGGAAACGATTCGATCGTTCCGATATAGACAAACCGGGAAACGCCGGCCCGCCGCGCCGCATCGAGTACCGACTTCGTTCCCTCCACGTTGACATCGTAGAGCTCGGATTCGCCGCCATGCGAAAACGAGATTTTCCCCGCCGCATGGATCACGATCTCGGCGCCTTCGAAGGTACGATCGAGAGCGTCGTGGTCGAAAAGACTACCGTTTATCCTTTCGACATGCTCCATCTTGTGATCGGTCATGTCGTCTACCGCTTTGCTCTTCACTCGCGCAAGAAATCGAATTGCTTCTCCGGAATCGGCGAGATTACGAATGAGAACCGTACCAAGCTGTCCGGTTGCACCGGTTAATGCCACCATGGTGTTAATCCTTGACAGCCGGAATCGATATCGTAAAAACTGCGCCGGTGGTACCGGTTCCGGCGGATTCCCTGTTGGAAACCGATATCGTTCCTCCGTGACGCGCTACGATCGCTCTCGTAATACTAAGCCCGAGTCCGGTTCCCGTTGAGTGACGCCCGTAATCGCCTCGAAAGAAACGTTGAAATATTCTATCGATGTGTTCCGACGGAATCCCCGGTCCATTGTCCGACACAACTATCTCATATCGTCGATCGGCTTTTCGCACGGTAATGCAGACCGAACCACCGATCGGAGTATATGTGAGCGCGTTCGAAACCAGGTTTCCCACGGCACGCAGCAAAAGCGCTCGATCGCCGACAACTATCTCACTATTAATCGCCTTTTTTATCGATATTTCCCGTTTGAGTTTTTCGGTTTCGTAGGGAATAAGCAAGTCCCGGATAAACTCCTCCGTGGCAAAGCTTTCGATGCGAAGATCCTGTGCATTTTCCACTGCATACAGATCGGAAATCCCTTGCACCAGCGCCTGCAAGCGGTCTATTTCCAACAGGTTTTTCTCGAATCGCTCCGCATTCGGCTCGAGGACCCCGTCCCGCATCCCTTCAATTTGTCCCTTCAATCCGCTTATCGGTGTTCGTAAATCATGCGCGATATCCTGCATCCATCTTCGTTTGTACTCTTCTTCCTCCGACAGTATCGAGCTCAATTTTCCGAGCGCACGGGAAATTTCACTCAACTCGGCAATCGAGAAGTCGCGTGTTTTAACTTTCGATTGCGATTCTATCGAACGAATATCCGATTGAAGGAGCTTGACCGGTTCCGCGATACGACGAGACGCGAATATCGTTACTACTACTGAAATAATGATAAAAGCGGCTATCGAGCCGACGATGAGTACTCTCAGCGTGGAAAGAAAAACTCTGTTCGCTTCATTGTCGATGAACCGCATCTCGCCGGCATAGTAATATCCGATACGCGTATCATCGTAATGTACCGGTATGAGATCGTCGGTCGGAATTGCTTTTCGCTTCCCGCGATTCGAGTAGACCAGATTGCGGTCGGATGAGAAGACGAAGATTGGATTGGAATATTGAAGCGATCGATCAACCTCTTCCCCGGGATTGATAAGGATATCTCGCGCGATTTTTTCGAGCTCCGATTTTTGCGTATCCTCATATTCCGAAAGCGCTACACGC
The DNA here is from genome assembly GCA_964387575.1 of uncultured Spirochaetales bacterium. Lineage (GTDB taxonomy): Bacteria > Spirochaetota > Spirochaetia > ARS1246 > ARS1246 > CAYLZA01. The sequence continues at coordinate 2,196 of CAYLZA010000054.1, forward strand.
ACACCGACGATAAAAAATACCAGCTGTGCGGCGAGTACGAGAGCAAACCCCAACGAGAACGTAGACAGAAGCCACGGGAATGCTCGTTTCACACTCTCTCCCCGTTGAATCGGTAGCCGAATCCGCGGATCGTTTCTATCCATGATTTTTCGCCGAGCTTACTGCGAATATTTTTAATATGTGTATCGATCGTCCGCTCAGATCCTTCGGCAATCGATCCCAGGCACGACTCGAGTATTTTTGACCGATCGAATACCTGCGGCGCATTGTCCGCAAGAAAGCGCAGGATATTCCACTCTGCGGCGGTAAGCGATACGGGATTCCGATCGACAAGAACGCGATGTTCGGACTCGCTTATGACGAGCTTCGAACCGGCAAACCGGAACGTTGACGTGTTTTCGATACTCGATCCTGAGGCGGTTCTCTTGAGCACCGCATGAACCCGCAATACGAGCTCTTTCGGGGAGAACGGTTTGATCACGTAGTCATCGGCACCGATTTCGAGCCCGGTTATTCGATCGGATTCTTCGGTTCTCGCCGTAAGAAAGATGATGGGAATATCGGATTGAGCGCGGAGCCGTTTCGCCAGGAGAAAACCGTCGCCGTCGGGTAACATGACGTCGAGTATAGCCAGATCGGGACGGATCGAACCGATGTTTCGTTCGGCTTCTCGAATTCCCGCGAACTCGTGTACTTCCATACCGTCGAGCTCGAGGTATCGTTTTACTACCTCTCTGAGATTGTCATTGTCTTCGACGACGACGATTTTCATTATCCCGGCTCCGTGTTGATACGCTATAGCTTAGTCACGATCTCCTCCTTCGTTAAGCCCCAACGCAAAAGCTCATCAAACGTACGATCCACAAACAATTCACGTGTGCTTCACATACTCTTCAAATACCGAGAATAGATTGTGTTCAACAGACAAACGGGGGTTTCTGAAATGAAACGTTTTTTTATTGTTACGATGGTTCTGGTTATGGCTACTGCTGCGGTATTCGCCGAAGGCGGTCGAGAGACGGGTGATACGACCGGTCCTCGGGGACGTATGGAAGACCGGGGTAGCTCGGTCGCCGTCGGAAGACGAGCCGGTGGGCAGGGAGCGCAAGCCGAGGAGGGTCGGTTTACCGAGTCGGTCGCCGATATGCTCGAAGAAATCGAGCCGGCGGAGCTTTCGGAAAGCGAGGCGGAAGGTCTCGTCTTTATGCTCGAAGAGGAGAAGCTTGCCCGTGATGTGTATGCCGCTCTCTACGAAATCACATACGTTCATTTTCCGCGCAACTCGAACGGTTGAACGTATCGTACGAAGCCGAATACGTGGATGAAGAATATCTATCGCGTATTCTCTCCGGCGGAAATGAAACCGGCGCAATCACCGATCCCGACTACACCTTCTGATCAGTCGGGCTGTTTCCACACAAGCAAACCGCCGCCTTCGGCGGCGGTCTACCGGCTTGTTGGGCGGCGCAGCACGGAGCTGCCGCCCGCCCGGCGCAAACCGCACCGGACGGGCATCGTCGTCTTATCGCCCGCCGCGTTGTCCAACACCGACTGCGCCTCAGGCTTCAATCAGCAAATCGACGGCATCGCAGATACCTGGAACCGTTGCTTCCCAACGAATCGTTTTCTCTGTACTCTTACCGGCATGAATATACGAACTGTTCGTCTTATTGCATTTATCTTGTTGGTCGCCGGAGGAGCTGCACTCATCTACGGAATCGTCACACTTGCGGAGTTCAGAAGCTCGGTAGCTGGACGGATTACCGATACCGCACGAGATACTATCAACAGTGTTCTCGGAAAAAGAGAAGCCGGTTTTGCAGACGTCGAAAAACGTGCTATTGGATTCATTGTAGGCGGCGGAGTAGGTGTGCTTCTCGGCGGGGGCATGTTGATATTTAAAAAACGATAGTGCCGGCACGTACGGGAAAACACTAAGCAAAGTTTTCGGCGAACTATCCGGCTATGTTCCTTGTCGCATTCCGCGGAGCGTGGTCGTGTGCCGATCAAGAGATTCGCGAAAACGAGACACTTCCGGTGCGGTCAGGTTGTACTCGAATCGATCAGTTCCTTTATCAAACGACCGCTCCTGATTTACACAGTGTGCAATGGACCGTAGAATAGCTACTTAAGACGTAACAGCTATAATGGGAGACGGTATGCACGGTTTGCAAACATCCGTCGAAGGCGGCGCGCGCACTCGACTGACCGCAGAATCCGTATATGAATTGTGGTCGAAGACGTACAACGTGGAAGGAAATCCCGACTGGGCACATATATTTCCATACTATCACGACGACATTGTATTTCAGGATGCCGTGCAACGGATCGACGGCAAGAAAGCGTTTATTTCGATGTGCCGGAGATTGACCAAACGCTGCGAATCGCTGCGCATGAAGATCCTCTCGGTTGCAGAATCAGACGACGGTTTTTTTCTCCAATGGATCATGACAATGGAGTTCCGCCGAGCACCACGCTCCTCGGTATACGGTTGTACCAAGCTCACAATCAACGAGCACGGCTATATCGTCGATCAGCGCGACTATTTCGATTTGTGGGGCGATATTTTCGATAATATTCCGGGTTTGCGCCGCATCTACCGGAAATTTATGCGGCGGATATTCGGATAGTCGGATCAGACATCATGAAGCTGAAGTTACCTGACGAGCTTGCATTCATTGCAAATGCACGGGCAAATCAAAAGACTACAGCCGTTTCTATGGACGGCAAAACGTGTGTGATTTCAGGCGGTACGTCGGGGATCGGACTTCAGGCGGTTCGACGTCTTTCTCAGGCCGGAGCACGTATTGTTATGGTATGTAGAAATCCGGAAAAAGCCCTTCGCGTGAAGAATGACATTGCTGCGAGCTTCGGCGCCGAAATCGACTTCGTCATTGCTGATTTCACCGACTTGAATCAGGTTCGCCATGCCGCAAACCTCCTGATCGAACAATTTCCTCGGATCGATATTCTTATTAATTCAGCAGGAATTCATTCAACGAGACGAATAATGACCTCGGAAGGATTCGAATCCGTTTTCTGTATCAATCATCTTGCTCCGTTTCTTCTTACGCGCCTTCTCCTTCCGAGGATCATAGAGAGTGCACCGGCTCGTATTATCCAGGTGAGCTCGGAAGGGCATCGATTCAACGGTCTCGATATTACCGATCTCGATTGGGAACGGAGGATCTACGTGGGACTACGC
>CAYLZA010000054.1:5410-9564 GCA_964387575.1 uncultured Spirochaetales bacterium
CGCCTCCAAGACCGCACAGCTGCTTACGGTGTGGGAGCTGTCGGACCGGCTGGAAGGGACGGGAGTTACGATAAACGCGATGCATCCCGGAGCAGTACGAACGAATATCGGAAACAACAACGGATGGCTCTATCGTACATATCTGCATACGGTCATGTGGCCGTTTCTCAAGGATCCGGCGATTTCCGCAGAGGCGCTGTACTATCTCGCCGCCGCACCGGAGCCGGCAGCAACGAGCGGCCGTTTTTTTAATCTGACTATCGATGAAGCGCCTGCACCGCACGCATGTAACCGGGAGCTCAGTAAAAAAGTGTGGCAGATAAGTGAAAGACTCGTTGGAATCGGTGAATTATAATGCGTTATGACGTTATTGTTGTTGGTGCGGGAATAGCAGGATTGTCTGCTTCGGCATATCTTTCAAAGGAGGGATATCGAATCCTGCTTTGCGAAAAGGAAGACCACACGGGCGGTCTGGTGAGTACCTTCGAGCGAGACGGATTTCGCTATGACGGCGGAATCCGGGCGATAGAAAGCTCCGGAGTGATGTTTCCGATGCTTTCCGATCTCGGCATCGATGTGCCGCTTGTAAAAAGCGAGGTTTCAATTGGAATAGGGCAGGATATCATAGATCTCGATCGAACTGATTCCATAGACGAGTATCAACGGTTGCTGGAAAAGCATTTTAAAACGGATGAAAAAGACGAAGATATCGATCGTATAGTAGCAGAGATGCGCAAGACTATGCGATATATGGACGTCCTGTACGGGATCGATAATCCGGCGTTCATGAATCCGGGCCGAAACCGTGAGTATCTTGTCAAAACGCTATTGCCGTGGTTGTTGAAATTTCCGCTTGCGATGCGGAAAATTTCTCGTTGCAACACTCCGGTAGACGAGTATCTGAATCGGATAAGTCAAAATCAACCGCTGATAGATTTTATCATTCAACACTTTTTTAAAAAGATACCTGCGTTTTTTGCGCTCAGCTATTTTAGACTCTATCAGGATTATCACTATCCGCTCGGCGGAACCGGTTCGCTTCCGGATGCAATCGCATTATTCGGTATAGATCATGGATTGGAGTTGCGATTGAATACGGCGATATCCTCGATCCAGGTCGATTCACATTGTGTCGTATGTGCGACCGGCGAATCAATCTCATATCGAAATCTCCTGTGGGCCGCCGACTCGAAGTGTCTTTACAACGCAGTTGATCTCTCATCGGTGAAGTGCGAAAAAACACGAGGAAGAATAGAAGCATATCGACAAAAGCTCCGACCTCTGAGAGGCGGTGACTCGATATTCACTCTTTATTGTGGTGTCGATCTCGAGCCCTCGTATTTTGCTTCGATCTCCAACGGACATTTCTTCTATACACCTGAGACAACGGGTTTGTCCAAAGCCGATTCTACGGAGATCGATCGACTGGTAGCTACATACAATCGGGGTTCCGGAACCATCGATGATGTGGAGAATGCGAAGAAGTCGATACGCAAGTGGTTGCGTTCATATTTCGAGCTGAATACCTATGAGATTTCCATCCCATCGATACGCGATGCATCGATGTCTCCCCGAGGAAAAACCGGGTTGATCGTGAGTACATTATTCAATTACGAAGTATTTGAGCTTGTAAGGGCAATGAACTGGTACGACGATTTTAAACAGGAATGTGAAAATACGATAATTCAAATCCTGGTTGAATCGATATATCCAAAAATTGGAGGGAAAATTGTTCATCAATTTTCGGTTACGCCGTTGACGATAGCAAGAACGGCAGGGACATCCGACGGAGCAATAACCGGATGGGCATTCACAAACGAGGTGATACCTGCAGAAAGCCGGTTTCTCAGGATCTTCTCTTCGACCCGAACATCGATTCCCGATGTGCGGCAGGCGGGGCAGTGGACGTTCACACCCTCCGGACTGCCTATCGCTGCGCTGACCGGTAAACTGGCAGCTGATGCGATCAACAAGCGTCTCGGGTAGGAAGAAAGTTATTTGAAGGTGAGAAACCGCTTTGATGGTCGGCAAGGATTATCGCATATCAAAATATGTATTTCCCGGGCGATGGATATGAGCTCAAATGAAGTAAACACCGGTCCGGATCGGGCCGAAAGCAACGACGCCGGGGCAGAAGCAGGACGCGTTGTGCAAAGCGGAGGTGTTTTCGCTTTCATTGTGGCACATGGCAATCTTGATAGGGACGATGCGTCGTGAATTGAACCGCCAAATCAATAGACCATGAACGAGAGACGATATCCCTTCTATAAGAAAGCACGCACCCGTTTATTCGTAATACTCACCATACTCATGTTTATCTACGGATTCTCGGTCACGCTGCTCGGTCCGATTATGCCTGATATGATAGACCATTATTCACTTGGGCTCGCACAGGGGGGATTGTTCGAGACGTTCAAGAATGTTGGTGGGATTCTCGCTGCAATACTCGGGATAGCATTGTTCGACGCCTTTCCCAAAAGACTAATCGTGGCTATGACATTCGTCGGATATATTGCATCGCTGCTGCTGGTCGGTCGCGCACCGGCGTATGTCGTTGTAGTAACCGGCTTTTTCTTTCTCGGAGCCACAACACGTGCCTTTGATGCGGTTACCAACGCCTTTACCGCCGATCTCTATCCCGAACGTGGTGGGAAGGCACTTAATATGCTTCACGCCGTATTTGGTGGGGGAGCGTTGGCAGGGCCTTTGTTTTCACGGTACATCCTCGTGGACAGCGGAAATTGGAGCACGGTTTTTACGTTACTCGCCGTGGGGGCACTGCCGTTTCTCTTGATCTACGCCGTCGTGATTATGCTCCGCTATACCGGGTTACGATACGCAGTTATGAAAGATCGCAGGAACGTCGATGGATTCGACGATGTGGTGACGGCGGCCCGAACAGATACAGACGGTTCAGCCGCGGAGAAGATGACCGGGATTCGGTTAATCGACTTTTTGCGGAATCGTGAGACTTGGTTGATGGGCGCAGTTATGTTTTTCTACGTCGGACACCAGGGAGGATTCTCGCTCTGGGTGCCGATGTTCGCCGAAACAAGACTGAATGCGGGCGGAACGATCGGGGCATTGATCGTATCGCTGCTCTGGCTCGGGATTATATTCGGCAGATTGGCTTCCTCGCGTCTGGTAACTGCTGCACGCGAAATTGTCGTGCTCCGTTGGGGGCTTTTTATAGGAGGTTTAGTGATTGCTGTCGGGTTCTTTTCCTCATCGGCAATTTTACTTGCGGTAAGTGCGTTTATCGGTGGAGTGGCCACCGGAAGTACCATTCCCCTTGCGATATCAGTTGCCTGCAGAGCCTTTCCCTCGAACAGCGGAGGCGTATCGGCCTTTATGTTTCTCAATGCATCGATATCTCGAACGATATTCCCATTTCTCATCGGGCTGATAGCGGAGAATGCATCTTTCGCGGTCGGGGTGTCGATGACATGGATCACGCTACTCGTCTGTTTTATCCTCTCGCTTTTCCCGTCTGTTTCTCGTTTGTGATAGAATCAGCAAGCACAATCGGAGACATTGACAGTAATCAGAACGATGAGTGTTGCGAGAACCGAAAATATATATTCCGCAACAGATATCGATATCCCTTTACCTATCCGAATTTCGGCAAGAAAACTCGAGCATTTGGCGGTTCTCATAATTATCCTTCAAGCATAGCTTTGTTCGAGTCGGCTCTTGTTGTTTACATCATGCGATGCTTGGGATTGCCAAGTATATTATGACGATTTTGTTTTTGGTACAAGAAGAGGCTACACCCACTCCTCTTCGAGAACCTCGCCGTGAATTCCAATCACCAGGCGTTTGATCGGTATTTTTCTCGTGGCCTTCGTTGCCGCCTGCCGCGCCATTTGAAACAGTCCTCCGCAACACGGTACCTGCATGATCACAACCGTAAGCGTGTTGATACCGCCCTCGTCTATGAGAGTACGAATCTTCTCGATATATTCCTGTTGTCCCTGATCGAGCTTCGGGCACGCAATACCGAGCGTCTTATTTCTTAAAAGTTTGCTATGAAAAGCTCCGAAGCTGAATGCGGTGCAATCTGCGGCGAGAACGAAATCGCTGCGTGCGAAATGGGGGGAGGTTGGATTGATAAGATGCATTTGAACCGGCCAATGGCTCAATTCGGATGGTGC
>CAYLZA010000055.1:0-9532 GCA_964387575.1 uncultured Spirochaetales bacterium
GGCGCTACCCACAAACCGCCTGACCACACTGGTGTGGTCAGGCGGTTGTTGATTCCGTATTTCCTCGTTACGAATCTGCGTTGCCTTGTACGGCTGACTACTCGTTTCCATTTCTTCGACCTCCATGAGGATTCCCCCACGATTATGTCACGAAACTTCCGACCTTCGACGTTTTTCGAAATAGCTCTGTCCAACGAGTGATTTTTCTCGAATTATCCCTTATTATTCGTATGTGGTTTCCAGTCAAGAATCTTGCGTTCTTCGCCTTATATCAATAACGATTATTGTTATTCTCATTATTGTCGTTTTTCCTCATCAAATCTCGGCGCAGGAGAGATCGAATCCGGAGCTGCTTCAGATAGCGTTTGGTTCGTGTCTGCAGCAACGACGGCCACATCGGATCCTCGAACAGGTAGTCGCGCTTAATCCCGATATCTTCGTTTTTACAGGCGACAATATCTATGCCGACACGACGAATCCCGAGTATATGAAAAACGAATATGACAGGCTCGCATCGAGTCCGTATTTTCAGAAGCTGCAGCGCTCCGTTAAGATCTACGCAACATGGGATGATCACGATTACGGTCGAAACGATGCGGGAGCCGACTACACGATGAAGCACGACTCGGAACGTCTTTTCGAGTCGTTTTGGGGAATCGGGAATGGGCCCGCCGGTTCGCGAGACGGGGTGTATCAAGCGTACATGGTGGGAACGGGCGGGAGACGAGTACAGATATTACTACTCGATACGCGTTTTTTTCGATCCCCACTAACTCGCGGACGAACGGCCGATTCGCTCGGTCCATACATACCCGATTCTTCTCCTGATTCCACGATTCTTGGGGAGGAGCAGTGGGAGTGGCTCGGCCGTCAGCTCGAAGAACCCGCAGAATTGCGGCTCGTCGTCTCGAGCATCCAGATCCTTGCTCAGCATCACGGTTGGGAGTCATGGTCGAACTATCCTCACGAAAGGAAGCGTCTCATTGAGTTGATCCGTTCAACAGAAGCTACGGGTGTCCTGTTTCTGAGCGGCGATCGGCACTTCGCCGAAATATCACACGTGGATTCGGGGGTCCCCTACCCGCTTTTCGACATCACCTCCAGCGGGTTGAACCGCAGATATCCCTCTCCAATCCCTACTCCCAATGATAATCGCATAGAAGGATATTACCTGCAGCACAACTTTGGCGTGATCGACGTTGATTGGAGCTACGCCGATCCGCAAATCCGGGTGACGATTCGTGATGCCGACGGCGTTGCGGTGATAGAAAGGCATCTTTCGTTGGGCGCCCTGCAGCCGGCACGCGTCGACTGACGCGGTTAATATGCCGGTACCTACCGCTCGGCGATCGTCCATAACCGTTCCGTAATCGGTATCGGCCAGGAACCGGGTAATCCATAATCGTTTGTTATTACCTGCGCAGCGTTATATCCGGGGAGACCGGTGATGTTCCCTCCCGGATGGCAACAGGAACCGCAAAGATAGAGCCCCTCCACATGTCCGCGATAGTGTCCCGCCCCCGGAAACGGTCTGTTATATCCGATTTGACCGTTGGTAAACGCGCCGACGAGCAAATCACCTTCCTTCATGTTGAGAAATGTACGTTCGGTGTCAAGCGGAGATCTGCAAAACCAATCGACGAGTGCCGAATCGATATTAGGAGCATATGTTTTCCAGAGCTTCAGCATCGCTTCTGCGTGTGAATCGCGTTCATCGTCCCAGCGGGATGCATCGCCGTATAGATGATAGGGAAGCTTTTCCCACATAAATGCAACATGTCCCCCTTCGGGGGCCTGACTCTTGTCGTGCTGAGTCGGGCAGCAGCCCCACATAACGGTCGGAGGGATAGTCCCCACCTGGTGATGTGAGACGATATCCGTATATTGATCGAAGTGCTCGAGCCCGAGAATCACCATAAACGCACGCTCGAGCTCGGGATGTTTGTCGGTGGCCGAGTAGATCGGTGGTTCTCTGAGAACCAGATTCACCCCGAATAACGGAGCGATCAAATTATAGCGGAAGCCCTCCGCCTTTCTTCGCCACTCGGCCGGAAGGTCTCCATTAATCAAGTCGAGAAATGTTTGTTGCGGGTTCAATCCTGAGGCCACGAGTTTCGTCGCCCTCAAAATTCGCCCGCCGGTTGTTTGGACACCGGTTGCGCGGCCGTTTTCAACGAGTATTTGTTCCGGCTCGGTCCCGAGCAAGATATCCCCGCCCGCTTCCTGAACCGCTGAGACCAGTGCTCGCCCGAGCGCCGCCGATCCGCCGAGACACATCTGCGCTTTACCCGAGCTTGCAAGCAACGATGCGATATGATGCCCGAAGCCCTTGCACCGCAAATCGACTTCTCGAAGCCCGTTGAAAAAGAGCAGTCCCGCCTTGATTACCGGATTCTCGAACTCACGTTCCACGAACTCGAGCGGAGAGAGTTTTTGCACCTCGAGCAACAATCTGCCCTCAGCGCTTTGTTCGAGCAGACGTCTGCGCTCGTCAGGAGGAAGCGGCGGGGCTTGAGCCTCCGGGACGAGGATCTCTTCGACAATTGGAAGGAAATCGTCCCTCCATCGTCTCAACGCTGTTGCATCCCGTCTGGAAAAATCGGAAAAAGACTCAACGGTACGTTCGAAGTCCGTCCACCATTCGAGCACTCGACCATCACGAAGGACGAGCGCCGTATTGAGCTCCGGCTCTATATATTCGGCGCCGTGTCGTTCGAGCTCGAGCTCCTTATACCAGACCGACTGCTTGATTGCCCGGTGAAAAAACGAATGCGTGTTGTGCATGAATCCGGGATAGCGGGGATCTTCCATCGTAGAAAGACCACCGCCGGCGATATTTCGCCGCTCGACGGTAACCGTTCGCAATCCGGCACGTGACAGATACGCCTGGAGTACCAATACGTTGTGCCCCGCCCCGAGAATGATGCAGTCCCACGTATTCGACCGGTGCCCGGGATTCGAAGATTGTTTCCCGTCGATCGTTTTATTCTGATTTGTTTCCATAATTAACGCTCCGCATCTCCGTCCCCACGCGAACTACATTGCCGCCCGATACAACTCCCGACAATCCTCCGCGGTTAGCGGTCTCGGATTCGTCGGGGAACAGTGATCCGTTGCGGCCGTTTCCGAAAGCTGCTCCACCTCCTCCCATTCGAGTCCGAGACCGCTCAACCGAGACGGTAGCCCGATATCACTCACAAGCCGTTCGACCGCATCGGCCAGGGCGGCGCCGTCGCGCAGTCCGATCGCCGTGGCCAGCGCACCTATTTTTTCGGTTGCGTGCGGTAGGTTGAATCGAAGCACGTGGGGAAGAAACAACCCGTTGAGGGTTCCATGATGTAACTGTTTGTCGGTCAGACCGCCGAGTGGGTGGCTCAAGGAATGCACCGCTCCCAGGCTTTTTTGAAAAGCGAGACCACCAGAAAGCGAGCAGAGCATCATCTGCTCGCGAGCGTCGAAATCACCCTTGACGGCGTCCCGGATTGCAGACCATCCGCGACGGAATCCGTCAATCGCAATTGCATCTGCGACGGGATTGAACCTGGTGCTGCAATACGTCTCTACACAGTGGCTCATCGCATCCGCTCCGCTTCCTGCCGTCAATTCGGGGGGCATCTTCTCGAGAAGATCGGGATCGAGCACGGCAGCCTTCGGCAGAAAATTGCGAGACAAAAATCCCATCTTTCTTCTATTACTGAGTGTAACGAGAGCCGCCCTTCCTACCTCGCTGCCGCTTCCTGCGGTTGTGGGAACGGCGATGATCGGGGGAATATCGTTCGATATCTTCGCGATCCCGTCGTTGAGGATGGCGTACCTCGATAGCGGTTCGTGGTGATGGATGAGAAGGGCGATTATTTTTGCAAGATCGATCGGCGACCCGCCGCCAACGGCAACGATTCCGTCGCAATCGCCGTCCCGCCACGACTCCGCACCGGCGTACGCCGAAGATTCGGTCGGATTGGTAATCACCTCGTCGAATACTGCAGCGGGCCTGAATCCGAGTCTGTCGATAAATCCGAGCTCTACTATTCTTCGATCGGTTACGATGAGTGGACGATTGATACGATGTGCAACGAGAAGTTTTTCGGCGATTCCGATACTTCCCCTACCGAAGTAAATATCGGAAAGATACGACATCGTCGGAATCGGAATCTTCATAAGACTACCTCAGCGCTCAGAAATCATACGTTGTCGGGCTGATGTTGTAAAGCTTCCGCGGGACCAGTCCTCGTAGAAAAAACTCCGGAGTGGCGATAAAACGCGGCTATTTATGCAGATTCGACGGTGTTCTTATCTTTCGATTTCTCGGCTTCCGTCTCGCCCTTACCGGACGGGCGACTCGGTCGCTTGCGGGCGAATCCGTTGGTTATGCGGTCGATAACGATGGCAAGAAAAACGATCGCGAGTCCCGCTTCAAAACCTTTTCCTATGTCAACTCGATTGATCGAAAGCAAAACTTCCATGCCAAGGCCACGATTTCCAATCATCGATCCGATTACAACCATCGCCAGGGCCATCATCGTAGTTTGGTTGATTCCTACCATTATGGTGGGTCGAGCCAGCGGCAGCTGCACATCGAAAAGCAGGTTCCAGCGGTTTGCGCCAAACGCCCGCGCTGCTTCAATCGTGTACCCCGGAACCTCGCGAATCCCGACATCAGTCAATCGAATAACCGGAGGTATTGCATAAATCAGAGTTGCAAATGTTGCAGGTACTTTTCCGAGCCCGAAAAGCATGAGTGCGGGAATCAGATACACGAATGAGGGCATAGTTTGCATCGCATCGAGTATCGGCGTAATGATACGTTTTACCGGTATACTCCAGGCCATGAGAATACCGGTTGGAATCCCGAGAGCTACCGAAATCGCCACCGAAACAATAACAACGGAAAGTGTAGTCATCGCCTCTTCCCAGTATCCGAACGCACCGACGAGGATTAACATTACGGAAAGACCAACGCCGAATTTCAAACTCGAAAGTAATCGCCACGCACCAATACCGATGCCGATGATAATCACGAACCACGGAATGAACATCAGCGTCTTTTCAACCGCGATGAGAACCTGGAGGCCGACATTACCGATGAAATCGAACAATCCGCCGAGATTGGACAAAACCCAGTCCATTGCCGTATCTACCCATTCGGCAAGCGGGATTCGCAACCATTGGGGAAATTCAATCATCACGTTCCTCTGTTTCGGAGTTATGTAGCGCTTCCAGAATTTTCCGTGGGCGCACAACCCCGAGAAGCCGTCCCTGTTCGTCCGTGACCGGAAGCGGATAGCTTTCGGCGCTTACCAAACCAAAAAGGTCCTCGATCAGAACGTCCGGATCGACCGGATCCGGCCGAACAAGCTGCTCTTCTTCGATTGCTCGTATATTTTCCTTGATCAGACGATCGACCAGGTCGTGAGTACAAATCCCGAGATACGTGCGCTTTTTATCGACCATAAATGCCCAGTCACGCTTCGTAGTTTCGAGCTCGGCGTGCGCAGCCCGAGGCCCTTGCCATCTATACAGGAGAACCTCCGGATCGTCCATTACGGTACGCGCAGTAAACACCCGTGCGGCGGACGCATCCTGCGTAAACGCTCGTACATAGTCATCGTGTGGATTACTCAGGATTTCTTCCGGTTCCGCTATCTGAACGATCTGACCGTCACGCATGATAGCGATTCGATCACCGAGCTTGAGCGCTTCGTGTAAATCATGGGTTACAAACACGATGGTCTTCCCGAGTTGATCCTGAAGCTCTATGAACTCGTCTTGAAGCTGTCGTCGTATAAGCGGGTCTAAGCCGCTAAACGGTTCATCCATGAGCAGGATATCCGGATCGGTGGCAAGCGCTCGCGCAAGCCCGACTCGTTGCTGCATACCACCTGAAAGCGAATCGGGGAAGTAGTCCTCCCAACCGCTTAACCCAACGGTTTCCAGTGCTTTCCTCGCTAAAGCTTCGCGGGATTCCCTTTCATCGCCACGAAGCTTTAGCCCGTACGCTGCATTCTGCAGTACCGTATAATGAGGCAATAATCCGTAATTCTGGAACACCATGCTAATGGCGTGACGTCTGAAGTTGTGCAACTCCCGGGTACTCATACCCAACACGTCCACACCATCTACTTTCAACACGCCTGCCGTCGGTTCTATGAGCCTGATGAGCGTTCGAATAAGCGTCGACTTACCGCTGCCCGAAAGCCCCATCAGAACAAAAAGCTCACCGGATTTTACCTCGAAACTCACGTCTCGAATGCCGATGATGTTTCCCGTTGCGGTTTGCAGCTCGGATTTCGGCAGGATGCGTAAATCCGTTTCGAGAACCCGGTCCGGATTTCGTCCGAAAATCTTCCACAATCCTTCGACATGTACTGCTATACCGTCACCACCGGATGTGGACACGGCAGCGACGGTATCTGAATCAGCACGTTGTGAATCTACGTCGTTTTGCGACATATCCTATAACGTTTTACGGTAGCGCTTTTCTGACGTTGTCTGCGACTTCGTCACTCACCCATTCGGTCCATACCTCTTCCCGATTCTCGAGAAACCAAACAGCAGCTTCTTCGGCGGTTTCAACCTCGGTATTGAGAACGTTGAGAAACTCATTATTGACGGCGACACTCGTATGATACTTCGACAGGAAGTCTGCAACTTCCGGCAGCTCTTCGTAGCTCTCGCTGTTCATAACAATATCAACGTCTGCAGCAGGAAACTCCGTGCCCTTTAAGCGAACCATATCCAACTGATACATGATCGCGGTCGGTTCCCAATAGTAACCTACCCACGGCTCGCCTTTTTCGTAGGCTCCTTTCATCGACGCCGCAAGTGAAGCGCCCGATCCAGGAAGAAACGCCGTATACTGCTCATAAAGTCCATGTTCTTCCATCATCTGCTCGCTTATCTCGGTAGCCGACCAGCCCGGAGGACCGACGAGGATGCGTCCTTTTCCGGGATTTTCAGGATCCGGAAAAAGATCGGCGTACTTCTTGAGATCGTCTATCGACACCAGATCCGGAGCGACCGGCTCTATTCCGCGTTCTTCGTCTCCTTCGACCATATATCGCGGCACCCACCATCCTTGCGGACCGTCAGGCATGTTTTTACCGATATTCACAACATTTCCCGCATCTACCTGCTCCTGATACGCTTCCGGATAATTCGAGTGCCACGATTCCATCGTAACATCGATATCGCCTGAGGCGACTCCATTAAAAAGCGGAATCGTATCTCCGGGAATGAACTCGACCGAATAGCCCCCGTAGCCGTTTTCGAGAATAAACGCGACGACTCGGTTATGTACGAGAATACTGTCCCACGATGCATCCGCAAGCACAACGGTTTTTACCTTTTCAGCCCCTTCACTCTGCGCCCCCGCAAAAGCGATTCCGGTACTCATGACCAGTAGAGCTAATACGATAATAATTCCTTTTCTCATTTTTTTTCCAGCCTCCGTTTCTTAATAGTATATTATTCAGTATAGGATTCGCCCATTAATTTGTCAAGGTAGTTACAGCACTAAGTTTTATTGGACTGCTCTGACATTTTCTTTATCAATAAAGTATTTATGCGTAGAAGTTTATGCTTTTCCTCCGCTTCATGGCCAATTTGTTGCAAATTTTCCATTACGGCACTAAATATTCGGGAGCGAACTTTCGCCGGGTCGCGGAATTAGAGAAGCTCGAGCTCGACAAATACCGAGTAATGAATGGTACTCACCGTCAGGGCCGATCGGAGTAATCTGTACCGGAAGCAGCAATTTGCCGTCGCTCGTTTGAATCGGTCTGCATGTCGTGTCGCCGAGCATCATGCTGTTTTTTCCGACAAAAACACCCTCAAACGGATGGTCACTATCGTATGATCCATCCTGGATCATCTGTGATTCATAGTCGAATGTTTTGCCGCCGTCACGAGAAACACGATAGGAGAGACGCCAGTGTTTCATTCCCTCGAGCGGATCATCGGTAGGAAGCACGCCGTAAATCGAAAACTCGACATATCGATCTCGAACCGGATCAACGAATCCCGGTTGTATGTTGTTGCGCTCAACACCTTCCTGAGTGTGCCGAATAAACGATTCTTCCTGCGGTTCGCTCCAGCTTTGTCCGTTATCCTCGGAAAACAGCCGCTCGAATCGATCCTTCGTATCCGATCGGGTCGAGTAGCTTCGCAGCATCAACTTTTCTCCACCCTGCGCTCGTGTATATATCGTCGGGGCAAATGCGGCTTTGCCCGGGCCGGGAGATGGGTAGATAGTTTCCGATTCGATGTGTTTCATTGTACCTCCTGTTGTCGTGTATATCGATTCCAGAGTCGACTGAGCGCGTCTTCGAGCCGTCCCGGAAGAAGCTCCGTCTTGCCAGTCGTAACATCATCCTCGTTCTCGAATACGACGAATGGAACGCGCACAGCGTTGATTTGCAGGAATTCGCTCTCACCGTTTCGCAGCTCGTCCCAATCGACCTCTCCATAGAGCTTTCTGAGTTTGTCGTCCGGAAGCGAGTGACCGAGAATGCTGTGCGGGGCATCAGGATCGTATCGTTTGCGGTTTTTTCTCAACGACTCTTCGAATGAAACATCGATATATACGATTGAGCCTCTCGAAAGCAACTTCCTCGAAAAGTGCGAAAACGCCTTTCGGTATCCGCCGTGCTCGGCGCCGCGTGAAAACTCTATCACTGCAGTTGTCTCCTTTCCGAAAGCGGAACCGTTTTGATCGAGCTTTCCGAGCTCCATTTCCAGACGGCGAATTAATACGTGCCACAGGTACTCGTATCTAAAGTAGCCGTCGGTGCTCGTATGGAGCCTCGGCTTACCCATCGACTCGAGAATCGCGTCTTCCTCAAACCATGTCCACAGCATTGGGAAGTCGTCTATTTCTCGAAAATCACCAATATGGAATCGTTTCCTTCGTTCAGACTCAGGTGTTTTTGCAAGAAAGTCTATTATCTCGCTCTTGCCCGCAGCGGGTCGTCCGATAAGAAAGACGATATCAAATACACCTTCGCTACGCATCCGCATGTACCTCCAAATCGCATGCTCGCCACTCGTCGTAGCGGCACCGTATACCATACAGAAATGTTTGAAAATGGAGCTCCGGTTCCCGGTGAATTGAGATACCGCTTCCAGGGGGTCATTGAATAAGTGGTCCGAATCCTGTTGAAAACACGACAGGATATATCTACATTTCAACTATGTCATTTCTTCAAAAAGCGCTTGCCGCAACCAACGGAGGCGGGCCGAGAAATGAAACTACCTCCGATCGGGATGTAGATCTCTTCCTCGAGAAGATAGAGAGCATCTATCAAATTCGTGATCTGGATACGCTTCTCGATCGGATCCTCTACGAAGCGCGTGCGTATGTTTACGCGGACGCGGGGACCTTATATCTCAAAGAAGCGGACAAAATATACTTCAGCTACGTCCATAACGATACGCTGTTTACCGATCAGAGCGCAGAACGACGATACCTCTATTCGTCGCAAAGCCTTCCCGTAGACAAAAGCTCACTTGCCGGATATGTAGCCGAGTCGGGTGA
>CAYLZA010000056.1:0-9403 GCA_964387575.1 uncultured Spirochaetales bacterium
CGTGATGTTTCGCGTATATGACCGGGCGGATCGCCGGGAAACGGCTTCGGAGCGTTTATGGGTGCCAAGTAATTCAAAATCTGGCTTCAGATTTTGAATTACTGCCGGCGCTTGCTATCACTCGCCGACACTGCTATACAGATGCAATGGAAACACGTCATCCCCATCCGCACAAGGATCCACGAGCACCTCGCGACGGCGATACCTGCGTTATCAATCCGCCCGTTTTCGTCTGGAAACCTGATACACCGAATCCACCGTACGAGCTTGTTGTTTCGAAATCCCGGGATATGAGCCATCCGGTCATACGCGTCGAGGGTGTGGAAGATCCGATCTATCTTCCCGAAAAACAACTCGATCCGGGTACATACTACTGGAGATGGCGAGGCTCGAACGGTGAGGCGCCGGTGTTCTCGTTTTCGATTTCCGCCGACGCGTTGGAATTCGAAGTCCCTCCCGCGAAGCGTTGGCTCGACAGCATGCCCGATACGCATCCGAGGCTCTATTTCGATGAGGAAGTATCCGATACGCTGAAGCAGGTGTGCGAGGCGGGAAAACATCCGTTGTTCAATCTGTTGATCGAGGATGCAGACCGTATCCTCGAACAGGAACAGGAGATGCCCGAGCCCGAATATCTTCCCGACCGGAGTATTGAATACGAGAAGTTTTCCGAGGCATTTAAACGGATTATGTGGGGCTCACGTGAGTTCGCGGCGGGCGCCTCCACGCTTGCCCTGGCGTGGCGAATGACCGGAGATGATCGCTATGGCCGGGCCGCAACGGCTCGGTATCGTTCGATGTGCAGCTGGGATCCGGACGGTTCGAGCTATATCGGACACAACGATGAAGCGCACATGTCGATCATCTGGTACGGACTGGAAGGAATCGACTGGCTCTGGTCGTTTTTCGATGAAGACGATAAACAAATCGTTTTGGGGCATCTTCGTCATCGCGCACGGAACACCTATGAGCATATGCACGATAAAGGAACCTACGGTATCGACCGCTTTGATTCGCACGCCGGTCGCGAGATCGTGTTTCTCGCCTGGACTTTGATGGCGTTTCACGAGCATATCCCCGAGGCCGAACAAATGCTCGACTGGCTGCGTCCGGTCCTGTGTGGTGTGTGGCCGGTTTGGGCGAAACACGACGGATCGTGGGCGGAAGGCGTGGGCTATTCGACTCCGTATGTAGCGATAATGGCCAGGTTCGCCTTTATCCTCAAACACACCGTCGGTATCGATCTGTTTCGTAAACCATTCTGGCGAAACTACGCCGAATGGAGACGATGGTTCGTTCCTCCGTATGCACAGGGGTGGGGATTCGGCGATAACTCGTTTCCGCATCGGCAATCGCTCTTGCGGGGAGCGGATGTATTGGCCCTTATTCGGTACGAAACTTCCGACAACGACCGGGCGGCCGGGAGCTCTACCTTGGCGGGCGGCAACTCCGGAGATATCCCGGACCCGGCCGACGCGGATCTCGATCGCTACATTGACGAGCTCCGCGCCGCGGGGTATCGAGCTCCCGAGCGAAAAGGTGTCTTCGGATATTCGTTCACGCCGATGCGATTCGTGATCGAGGGACGCCTGGCCGCGAGTGAAGCCGGTGCCGGCGAAGGATCGTCTGCACCCCACACGCGGGACGGCGCCGGGACGGCCGCGTCCGCAACAGGCACCGGCGTGGTCAAAGTTTTCTCCGACACCGGGCAAGCTGCGATCAGGACCGATTTTGCCGATCCCGAAACCGACACGGCGTTTCTGTTTCGCTCGTCACCATACGGTTCGATAAGTCACTCACACGCAAACAATAACGATTTTGTTCTCCACGCCGGAGGAAAGGTCCTGGCGATGCCGAGCGGATACTATACCGGTTATGCATCGCCGCACCATGCGAACTGGGTATGGCATACGAAGTCTCATAACTGCGTAACACTTTCGGGAGCGACGCAGATCCTCCGTTCCCATGATTCGGTCGGTTCTGTTAACGCCGGGTATGAGGATGAGAACATCGCCTATTTTCGAGGCAATGCGGCTGCAAGCTATAGTCACATGGCCGAGGTATATACACGCCATGTGTGGTTTATCAAGTCTATCAACGCATTTCTGTTGATAGACGATTTTGTGTGTGCTGCGGGAGTAATATCGACCTTTGAATGGAATATTCACTCGTTCTACCGATTTTTGTGGAATGACGGGGATCGGGAATTTCGCCTGACAACCTCCGCGACTTCCCCGGAGACCGATGTTCGTTTGATAGGTAGATTTCTCTATCAGAAGGCTTCCGCGTGCGCGATCTCGGAGGGATGGGAACCGAAACCGCTTCCGACGAAAAGCTATCCCACGTACCCGATGCAGTACAATCTGCGATTCTCCTCGGGAATTCCCGTTGAATCGATCAGGCTCGGGGTGTTTCTCATCCCGGTTTTTGCAGGCGACGAAGAGCCGGATATTTCGACGGAGCTCGAAAACGACGTGGAGCTCGGTGCAATCGGTGATAAGTTTCGGGCGGAAATCGGCGAATCGACAAGAGTGTATGTTTCGGGAACCGAGTATATGCTGACCGAAAACGGCCCATTACAAGCGTGATAGCGAGGTAAGGACGACGACCCAGGGGCGAAACCCGCCCGTCTCGAGCCCGGGGTTGGTTAATAGATGTATCGTCGTCACCCCATTCAGGGAGCCGGGAAGACACCCGTTGATAGATACCGCTCTCCCCGGTCGCACACGATTGCTACGATCAGTGCATGTTCCGTTTGGTTCGCAATACGCAGCGCTACCTCGATGCTTCCTCCCGATGATATTCCACAGAATATTCCCTCTTCGGCAGCCGTCCGTCTCGCCCGTTCCTCGGCCTGATCTTGCGTAACGTAGAGAATTCGATCCACCCGTTCAGGCTCGTAGATCGAGGGAAGATATTCCTCCGGCCATTTACGTATGCCCGGAACATGCGCACCTTCCGAAGGTTGCACTCCGATGATCTCGATTTTCGGGTTTTTCTCTTTGAGAAACCGGCTCGTTCCCATGATCGTCCCGGTTGTTCCCATCGTTGCTACAAAATGTGTTATCTCTCCCTCGGTATCTCTCCAGATTTCGGGTCCGGTACCGCGGTAATGGGCAAGTGGATTGTCGGGATTTCCGAACTGATTGAGTATCATGCCTTTCCCTTCGGCTTCGAGCTCCCGGGCTTTATCAATCGCCCCTTCCATCCCCGAGTCTTCGGTAGTCAGTATCAATTTCGCTCCATATGCGGCCATCAGTGCTCGTCGTTCCTCGGAAGCGTATTCGGGCATAATCAAAATAAGGTTGTATCCACGGATCGCGGAAACCATCGCAAGTGCTATCCCGGTGTTTCCGCTCGTCGCCTCGATGAGAGAATCCCCCGGTTTGATGTCGCCCCGTTTTTCCGCTTCGGCGATCATGCTGTATGCCGGCCGATCCTTGACCGATCCCGCCGGATTATCCCCTTCGAGCTTTGCGAGGACCGTGCTCGTTCCGGTCTCCTGCCGTTGGAGACGTACGAGAGGCGTGTTACCGATTATTTGATCGATCGTCGTGAAATTCTTCATATTATACATCTATCATAGACTCGACCGATGGGTAAGGAGCGATCAGAGTGAACGTTGAGATACGAAGAGTAAATGACCAGGTGTTGATGGAGGCCGAGAACGAATCGGGTAACTCGATTCGGATCGACGGGAGTAGTGCAGTCGGTGGTGTTGAAGGTGGATTCAGACCGATGCAGCTTCTTCTCGCCGGAATCGGGGGATGTGCTTCGATCGATATCATCGGCATTCTCAAAAAGCAGCGGCAGGAACCTCGAGATTTTCGAGTTTCGGTCGGCGGAGAACGGGAAGAGGAAAAGGTCCCCGCGGTGTTTACCAAAATCCATCTGCACTTTACGCTTACGGGTGATCTCGACGAAAAAAAGGTAGCCCGGGCGATCTCGCTCGGGGTGGAACGTTATTGCAGCGTCGGTGAGATGCTCGGGAAAACAGCGGAGATCAGCCACGATTTTGAGGTGATACGATGAAAGACCAGACAAAAGCGATTCGGACGCAATCCGAGCGTACATCGAACAGGGAACACTCGGTACCGCTCTATATGACGTCGAGCTTTGTATTCGAAAATGCGGAACAGGCGCGTCGGCTCTTTGCTGGAGAGGAAGAAGGATATATCTACTCGCGCTACGATAATCCGAATACGACCGAGCTCGTGAACAAGCTCGTGGATCTCGAAAAAACCGAAGACGGCGTACCAATGGCCAGCGGAATGGCCGCGGTGTTTGCATCGTTTGCGGCGTTGCTCGGCTCCGGCGATCATATCGTATCGTGCCGGTCGATCTTCGGATCTACGCATCAGATCCTGACTCAGCTTTTCCCGAAATGGGGAATCACGCACACCTATGTCGATGTCGACGCCGACGAGAACGCGTGGGAGGCGGCGGTAACACCGGAAACGAAGATGATGTTTCTCGAAACGCCGACCAATCCCGCGCTCGACATCGTCGACCTCGAGTGGGCCGGGCATTTTGCGGAAAAACACGGAGTGATCCTCAACGTCGACAACTGCTTTGCCACTCCCTATCTCCAGAATCCGGCCGTGTATGGTGCCGGGTTGATCACGCATTCAACGACGAAATTCATGGATGGTCAGGGAAGAACGATCGGGGGAATCGTTCTCGGAAAAAAGGATCTTATTGAGAAGATCCGATTCTTCGCACGTCACACCGGGCCTGCGCTTTCGCCGTTTAACGCCTGGCTCGTGTCGAAGAGCCTCGAAACGCTCGGCTTGCGGATGGACCGGCATTGTGACAATGCGGAGAAACTCGCATCCGAGCTCGAGAAGATGAGAGGTATCCGCTCGGTACGCTATCCGCATCTACCCTCGCATCCGCGGTATGAAATCGCCAAAAAGCAGATGCGTCGCGGTGGGGGGCTGGTTTCGTTCGAGCTCGATGGTGGTATCGACCGTGGTCGGAAGTTTCTCGATTCACTCGAGATGATATCTCTTACCTCCAATCTCGGCGATGCGAGGACGATAGCGACCCATCCCGCATCGACCACTCACTCCAAGCTAACCGATGAAGAGCGGGCCGATGTAGGTATTACGCCCGGGTTGGTCCGTATTTCCGTCGGATACGAGAGCTACGAGGATATAATCGGAGATATTTCACGGGCGTTGGAACGAAGCGGCTGAGCGCGTCGTGGCGTGTCGCCTCGCACACCGCTTCACGCGCTCAATGCGGGAGCTTCGGTCGTAGATACCCGTAGACGATTACTCCCGCGAACGCGCTGAGAAGCGCGACCAGGACGCTGACATAACCGGCGCCTACGAGGCCGTATATCGGTCCGGGGCATGCGCCGGTAAGCGCCCATCCGAAACCAAAGATGGCTCCGCCTGCGATATTTCCGACCCGGTTGAACGGTTTGGGGGTGAGATCGATCTGATCTCCTCCCATCGAACGAAGCTTGAGCGCTTTTACGAGGAGCACGGTGACTGCACCCACGACAACCGCCAATCCCATAACTCCGTACATGTGTATCGACTGAAAATGAAACATCTCCTGGATTCGAAACCAGGAAACGACTTCCGATTTAATCAGCACGATTCCGAAATAAATTCCGATGAAAAAGAATTTCAAATGCTTCATAACGAGACCTCCCTGTCGATGCTTATCCTATCGATAGTACGAGCGGGACGAGAAAATTCGAGATCAGCACACCGCCCGCAAAAAACGAAATTGTAGCAACCAGCGATCCAAAGTTGAGAAGTGAAAGCCCCATGATCGCATGTCCCGATGTACATCCGTTGGCATAGCGAGTGCCGAAACCCACGAGAAATCCTCCGACAACGAGGAGAATGAGATTACGAATGCTTGCGAGATTCGCAATGCCGAAAATCTCTACCGGTTGAAGCCGTGAGAACTCCGATAGCCCCCACGATACAAACATGCTCTGAGCGGCGTTTGAGACATCGGGCATTGAATCTCCGTCGAGA
The DNA here is from genome assembly GCA_964387575.1 of uncultured Spirochaetales bacterium. GTDB lineage: Bacteria > Spirochaetota > Spirochaetia > ARS1246 > ARS1246 > CAYLZA01. The sequence goes on from CAYLZA010000056.1 coordinate 6,000, forward strand.
AACAGCACGGCTATCGCCGCTCCGACAACGACACCTGCTACGAGCATGATGCTCCACACTTTGCTCTTCCAATCATAGCGGAAGTACTCAGCTTTCAACGGAAGCGCAGCACTGCAAATATGTCGATACGACGACGAAACTCCGAAGTGCTTATTTCCGAAGAACATCAGAATCGGTACCATGAGTCCGACAAGCGGACCGCCGACATACCAGGGCCACGGCTCTGTCAGCCATTCAAGCATAATCAACCTCCCACATTAAACTAACTATGTTGATATAGAAAGTCAACTATTACGCGCAGTCTTGCACCGGCTGAGGTCATTAAGTAGACTCAATCCCAATATAAGTGGTAGACCCTGCAACCGCGGTTCGGCTGCAGCATTCGGATAACGAAATTGCACCGCCGTTCTGCAGCCACGTGACGAAAAGCGGGGAAGGAGCTTTATATGTTCGGAACCGACTACTATCCCGAGCACTGGCAACGACACCGGTGGAAGTCCGATGCACGACTCATGTCGAAAGCAGGTATCGAGATCGTCCGTCTCGGAGAATTTGCCTGGGAAAAGATAGAGCCCGATGACGGCGTATTCGATTTTACCTGGCTGGATGAAGCAATAGATGTTCTCGGAAGTGAATCGATCCGAGTCGTTCTCGGCACGCCGACTGCGGCACCGCCGGCCTGGCTGGTGGAAAAGCACCCGGAGATTCTTCCGGTGCGTCACAACGGAGCTCGAGTGAGCTTCGGTGGTCGTCATCACAACTGTCACTCGAACGATATATATCGCGAAAGCGTTGAGATTGTCGTGCGATCGATGGCAACGCACTACCGTGACAAGGAAGAAGTGATCGGGTGGCAGATCGATAACGAGCTTGGTAACAGCCACGAAAACCTCTGTTTCTGCGATTCGTGCAAATACCATTTTCGTGCGTGGCTGCAGCGTAAATACGGATCTATCGATGCCTTGAATGAAGCGTGGGGGACGGTATTCTGGAGCCAATCGTACACGCACTTTTTCCAGATCCCGTTACCCGTGGATACTCCTAACTCGCATAATCCCGCATTGCTGTTGGATTGGAGAAGGTTTGCCTCCGATCTCATTGTAGATTTTCAGAGACTCCAGCTGAATATTATCCGAGAGGAGTGTCCTGAGCACTTCGTCACACACAACCTCATGGGGTTTTTTGAAAAAGTAAACTATTTTGACCTCACACGTGAGCTTTCGTTTGCCTCACACGATCAGTATCCGTTGGTTTTCTCGGAAGATAACGGGCCGATACCCGATTCATCAAAAACGGCTATGCCTCTTGATTTCGTGCGGGGGCTCAAACATGCTTCGTACTGGGTAATGGAACAACAATCGGGACCCGCCGGCTGGGAGATCATGGGGCCGACGCCGAGGCCGGGGCAATTACGATTGTGGAGCGCACAATCGATAGCCCACGGCGCGGATACCGTAGTGTATTTCAGATGGCGATCCTGCCTTTTCGGAACCGAACAATATTGGCACGGCATCCTCCCGCACAGTGGTGATCCCGGCCGGCGGTATGAAGAGGTTATACGCACGATTCGGGATCTGAAGCTAGTGGTAGAGCAGGTACATGGGCAGATAGCCCGGGCTCATGTGGCCTTCCTTTTCTCGTATGATCAACTATGGGCTCTACGGATTCAGCCGCATCATCCGGATCTCTCGTACGTGGATCATATGTACGGATACTATCGCGAGCTCCACAACATGAATGTTCCGGTTGATTTTGTGTCGAAAGACGATGATTTGAACGGTTACAATCTGGTGTTTGCACCGATGCAGTATTTGATTACGGATGAGCTTTCCACGAAAATCCGCGCATATATAGAGAACGGTGGCAGAGTGGTTGCTGATATCCGGACCGGTGTAAAGGATTGGAACAACCGGATTCTGCCGGAGATGCTTCCCGGACCGTTCGCCAGGTTATTCGGACTGCACGTAGTCGACTACGATTGTCTGCGGGGTACCGCGCAATACGTAAGATGGGGTGGTGATGAGTCAACCGACGAGCCGGTTGAAAAGTGGGCCGATGTTGTAGAGCTCAACGGTGCAACGGCTCTCGCCACGTTTACCCGGGATTACTATCGGGAATCGCCGGCGGTTACCGAGCATACGTGGGAAGACGGAACGGCCTATTATATAGCAACCGAGCTCGGGCGCGCAAATATGAGACGTTTTGTGTCTCATGTGCTCGAGCAGGCCGGTATCCGGGGTGTGATCGAGACTCCCGAAGGCGTTGAAGCGGTAGTTCGACCGGGAGCCGAAGGGCATATGCTCTTCGTGCTCAATCACACCGAAATTAATCAATCCGTATCGGTCCCGACCGGGTGGAAACCGGTGATTACACCTGAAGAAACCGCCGCGATATCCGGCGCAACGACGATCGAGCTGCCGCCGTTTGATATAGCCGTGCTCACCGAAAGCTGAAAATCATTTGACTTCAGCTGAAGCCGCGTCCTTTGGGCGCGGTTTCCGTTTGCGGCTGTGCCTTTCATGGTTTGTCCGGTTTCCCGCGGCTTCAGCAGCACCGTAAGCCCCCAACGGGGGCGCGACTCAGCATCCGGATGATAAAAAGGTCGTTTTCGAGATAGAGCTGTAGCTCTAATACGTGAACGTGCCACGGTAAGTGCTCAGCGCATCGCCGATCGGCCCGTTTCCGGCCGTACGCAATCCGTCGAGGAGTTGCCTCGACGGAATCATATCACGCGTGTATCAACAAAAGTTATTCGTCAGAAACTCGTAGCTGGATTTAAGTGATTTGAACGGATCGGCTTTTTGAAAGTTCGCGTCCTGCTCCACGATATACCAGCTGCAACCTGCTGCCGATGCCGCCGAAAGAATCTCCTTCCACTGCAGGTTTCCTGATCCGATCTCCTCGAAAACCTGCTTATTCTCCTCGTCAATACCGAGGTCTTTTAGATGAACAAGACTCATCCGTCCCTTCAGCGTTCGTAACCACTCGACCGGATTCCCACCCCCGGCCTGGACCCAATAGGTATCTATTTCCGCTTTGAGATTTTCAGGCGACGTCATCTCATATATATGAGCGAGGATCGGCTTGTTCCTGATGCGTCTGAATTCAATATGATGATTATGATAGGAGAGCTCGATTCCCGCTTCCCGCAAAATTGCTCCTGCTTTATCCAGTTTTTTGGCCAGCGCACGGACAGCGGAAATCGTGGAAAAATTGATTCCCGCCGGAAACGGATAGGCGGTAGAGCTAATCTGAAGCTTCCCGAGCTTATCCGCAACCTTGTTCGGATTGCTGAGTATCTCATCCGACGGCTCGTGCGTCGAGCAGGCGACAAGACCCTCTCCGGAAAGTATGTTTGTGAGCTCATCATCGTCGATCGGACCGAGGCCCGAGAGCTGTACGGC
>CAYLZA010000057.1:0-9330 GCA_964387575.1 uncultured Spirochaetales bacterium
GTGCCTCACGCTCGGAAACGAGGGTACCGCTCGGAAGCTCGAACACACCTTCCGGAACGATCCCGCGGGTTCTGAACTGCCGGAGCGTTCGTTCAACCAGACGGGCGTCGCGATCCATCACCAGGCTGATCCACGGAACGTTGAATCTGGAGGCGGCGGTATCGCTGTATGCGGCGCGGCGCTGCTCGAAGACCAGATCGTCCATAGCCGCGTTGAGCTCCCACGGCATATTCAGCCCGGACGGAACCGAATACGATGCGATCAGTGCCTCTTCGAAATGCCAGTAGTCCACATAGACTTCGATCCTGTTCTCATCGATGACTCGATACCCTTTGAACGTCTCGAGAAACGGACGTGACGTGACCCCAAGTGCGACCTCGATTCTCGTCTTGTCCCGGTCATAGGCAAGCTCGTAGGACTGTGCGATCGAATAGACCACATCGGCCATATCGATGCTCTCCCCGTGGTGCCACTTCGAATCGAAGTATTTCGAATAATCGAATATGACCCGGCTTCTCGCGCGGGTACCTCCCGGGGCTCCGACCCATCTGTCTCGCTCGGCATCCCATGTAACCGCATCACCGGGAACCGTCATCGTGCTCGCGGGTCCGGCGGTGCGAACATCGGCTTCGATGCGATACTCGGTCGGGATGCCCGTAAACGGATGATTCCACATCGGCGAGTCGTGCGCGTAACGCCAGATATCGGAGCTGTACACATCACCGATTCCTCCGACCGGATTCCACGTGGTACGTTCGGTCCATACCCACAGATGTCCGACGGTGAGCTCTGATTTCCCCGGGATATATGCCTCTCTGAGCGTCCACGGGGCTCGCAATCCCGCTACCAGATCCTGTGAAACGCCCCGGACATCTTCATCCGCAGGAAACGTATTTACCGCCGTAACGAGCCAGAGACGAATCGATTCTTCGAGCCCGAGCTCGGTAATCCGCCGGTATATATCGCGGCGTTCTTTCCTGCTCGAAAACTCACCTCGATAGAGCTGTTTTCCGAGTCTGTCGAGCACCTCGTTTTCATACTGCCAGTATCCGACTTCCTGCCAGCCGGGCATATTCCCGAGCCACGGTGCGTTCATCTGATTCGCGGTTGCGAAATCGTATCGCTGCGTAGCCGAACGTCCCCATCCTTCGGTGTAGATGTGCCACTCGAAGCTCTTCGGATCGCTCGAATAGACATTCAGCACCGCCGCGGCAAACGGAAGATACGACACATTCACCATGAATCCCGCCTGCTCGAGCTCTGTTCGCACCAGATCGGCGATATTGCGTCTCTCATCCTCGACCCGTCCGATAAGCTTGATCCGTATCGGCCGACCCTGATAGCTCCATACCCCGTTGTCGAGAACCGCACCGGCGTTCTCCATCGCTTCGGTAATTAGCTCGCGTCCGTACTCGGGATCATAGATGATTCCCGAGCCGCGTTCGATATCGTATACATTGAGATAATCGAAGTCCTGCGGGCTCACGTGAGATATCATCGGCTCCGCCATCCCTCGATAAATATCCCGCGCTATAAACTCACGGTCGAGCAGAAACTGCATTGCAAAGCGGATCTCGCGGATGGAAAACGGATTGAGCTCACCCGAGCGTGCCGGCGCCGGATTCAACAACAACGATACCGTCGAAGCCGGCGACTGATAGAGCTCGAACCGATCGGTTCCCTGCAGACGCTGCGCCGCATCGATTTTGAGTCCGTACATATAGAGATCCATATTGCCGGCATCCAGGTCACGTGGGGCACGATCCACGTCGAATGCCCGAAAAAATATCGTGTCGGTTGCGGGGCCGGGCGTATCGCTCTGCTGTGCACCGACGCCGACCGCCGGCATTAGAGCCATCACGACCATCCAGACATACACCGTTCTGATCGTATTTTTGAATACGCGGTTATAGTACATAGGTACCCCCTACTCGGATTCCTGAAGCCGGCTGTTGAGCGATTGCATTTCTCCGAGAAGATCTTCGTAGAGTTGTTTGATATTGCCGAAACCGAACTCCGTATAAAACGACGTGGTGGCCATATTCCCCGATTCATCGAAGACACGTACATTCTGTGCGCCTTCACCGGTTACCGGGATGTATATCCCCGCGGTAAATCGCCCATCCTTGTTGGTTCGTGCAACCGCAATCGTCGAGTCCTGCAGCTGAATATAGACATTCATCGACGGCTGGAAGTTGAAGCCCTGTATCGTGATCTGCTCACCTCCCGAACCGGCGGAGGGAGAGATGAAAATATCGGGAGTCCTGATCGCCGATCTCCGGGCGAACGCGATCTTCTGATTGATTCCACCGAATTCTGCCAGTCTCGTATCCGCCCACACCATATAGACGTCGTCGGTGGTTGCGGCGATCCCGAAATAGTCGCCGAGGAATAACCCGTTCGGGAAACCACGGTTGGGATTGGAGCCAAAATCGGAGACCCGTGCGTCTCCGGTTCTCATCTGAAGCTCTTCCAGCTCGAATCCCCAGGTTTCTCCCTGATCCTCGGATGTCGTGTAATATATGTGATAACGGATGCGGCTCGGATCATCACGCATATCCGCCCACATGACATGAACGTTTCCTTCAGGTCCGACCGCTATTTCGGGAAAGAACTGCAGCGTCTCTCCGTCATCGTCGTTGAGCGGTATCGGGTCACTCCAGCTCTTCCCCTGATCGAGCGAACGGAGGAAGAACACATCCCCGTCGTCGGTCGGTTTTTCTACCGGACGCCCGGTATACACCAGATAGAGCTCTCCCTTCGGACCGGACTCCATCCGGGGAAACGACGAGCCCCAATAGCGAAACGAAGCGTTTCTCGGACGAAACGGGATTTCATTGAAAACCGTTGCTATCGTCGACTCGGAAAATGTCTTTCCCGCGTCGGTTGAAGAGGCGACGTGGATTTCACCGAGCCCTTCCATGCTCCCGTCGTCGGTGCTGTCGACCCACGCTACATGGACGTTACCGGCCGGATCGACGGCAGGATGGCTTCCCTGAAGCGTCCTGTCCGAGGCGAACTGCCCCGGCGCCTGAGCCGGACCACCGACGCTTCCGAAGCTCCGTCTGACCGTCGAGCTTACGTCTATCGGATCGCTCCAGGTCGTGCCCTTATCGGTTGATTTAACAAGCTTGATCGTCGTCGCCACTTCGGTCGGAAGCAGCATCGGCACCTCACCCATATAGAGTATTTCGTAAAAGGTTTCGAAATGTGTATACGTAACATAACTAATGTCTTTATCGAGATTCTCCGGATCGGGGCCGATGGTCATCCATGGTTTGTCGAGAAAGCTGATCGAGACCGATCCCCGGAGCCGCCCACTCGGATCGATCTGCTGCTCTGAAATCGATACCTCGCTTCTCGACGTGGATGTAATCTGCGGCCAGTGATACCCACCGTCCTGTGAACGGGCAACTGCTATGCTCGAAACGACCGAGCTCTGAAATACCGGCCCTATCGAAAATTCCTCGATACCGATGGAAATGCTCGCCAGATAGAGATTTCCGTCCCGATCATACGCGAGTACAGGATCCCCACCGGAGGCGAGATCATCCGGAAGATACCCGGTTTGATGGGGACCTTCCCATGTCGATCCGCCGTCAAACGTCACGTAGGTGGAAGGAGACGGAAAGGCATAATCGATCATCCCTACGACCACATGATCGGGATCTTCGGGATTCACCGCAATATGCGGTTCGGTCTGGATCGGGCTTCCGCTGTAGTCGCGGCTTATGAGGATATCGCGACTGAACGCCGGCGCCGGACTCCGGTACGGAACGAGAAAGCCCCCGCCTACCGATTGAAGCGCCTCGGATCGGCCGGTGCTTCCACCCGAGCCGGGGCTGTTTCCACCCCACTCCGGACCGGTTATCGGGTTTCCCCCGTTTTTGAGCTTTAACGCCGGGTCGAGTCCTTCGGTTATCAACCAGGGGCGGCCCGACAGCAGCTGATTAAACGGTTCGAGCAAATTGTAATTCGGTGCGGGAACGGTACTCTGCTTCGCCGGTACGTCGTTATCGGCAACCACGGTTGTTGCGGATATGAGTATCAAAATGAGCATTAAAGCGTGAGCCTTTATACGGATATTCATCATGTACACTCCATCTGTCATGTTATTTCGAGTCTCCTTCGGCCTGTAGTGCGGTTACAATTCTGGAGGTTATATCGAGTCTGTTGATTACGGTATAGAGAACCGCGCTTCTGAAGTTTCCGAGCGCAAAACTGAATCCCCGAGCGCCTCCAACATAGTATTCCATAATACGTTCGTCCTGATTCTCGAACTCTTTATCGAGCCAGTCGTAATAGATGGTCGAATTATCCAACACCCGATTTACCAGAGGCACGAGTCGAATTGGATCCGAAGCCGACGCAAGCTTCTTCAAACGCTTGAGATAAACCTCGGCCTCTTTGCGATTCTCGGGAACTTCTTTTCTGATTTCCGAAAGCAATCGTCTATCGGCTTCGATCAGATCCGGGAGGTCGTCGAGATCAATGATCTGAAGCACCCGTGAAATATTCACCGGCTTCGGCTGCACCGCCTCATCCGCCGGTATCGATACGAGCTCCACCGATGCACCGGTTCGTACAGGCTTTTCGTTTTCGGTAGCTTCCTCGGGCCCGCTTATCTCGGATTCATCCTCCGATTCGTCTTCCTGCTGATCGTCGGAGCTCTCTTCCTCGCTCCCGTTCCCGGGCGGATCGAACGGAGGAACTTCATCGATCGGTGCCGCCGCTATGTTTTGCAGCATAAATATCGAGAATAGTATCACAAGGAGTATCTGCAATTTCATCCGGTATCTCCCATTGCAACCGCGCACGGAGGCTACTCTAGTCGTGGATTATTTCGCAATACTTCGACCGCGGCTTCTATATAGACATCCCTACCCGAACGAACGGTCGCCAAATCGGGAATCTCTACCGTATTGTCCGGCTCGAGTCCGTTGATCGGCATGATTTCGTTTTGAGGCCCCACGTACAGACCAACGGTAACGTGAAGCGATCCACCGCTCGGCAGTTCCACATCCTGACCGAGATGGAATCCCCCCTGGGTTTTCGTTCCGACGAGACGCCCCCGTTTGTAGGCGTTCAGAACATAGGCGAGCATTTCCCCAACCCCGTAGGTCATTGAATTGACCAAAATAGCCATAGGGCGTTGGTACGCGGCGACCGCCTCTTCACGATACGGAAGCGCCATACCGCCTTCTCTGGACACGAATCCGCCCATCCCAGCAGAACCGAGAAACCACTGTCCGAGCTGAACCATCGGCTCGATCCCGCCTGAAGCGACGTTTCGCAGATCGAGAATCAGATACCGCGTCGACAGGAGCTGTGGAAGCGCTTTTGACGCCTCGGCGACGAGTTGCTGCGTGAGCGCGGGAACTCGAAGATACCCGATCGAACCTTCGATTTTCCGAAATTCTACCGAAGGTCTGAGATCGATTTTCGCCCGCGTGAGCTCCACATCCCTTTCTTCTCCATCGGGATCTCTCAGCGTCAGAGTAACGTCGGTACCGACGGGACCACGAACACGATCGGCGATTTCGGCGACGGGATTTTCCCCCTGCACTTCCCAATCGTTTACACCCGCGATCACATCGCCGACGAGGACACCGCCGTTTTCCGCCGGCGTATCTTTGAAAACCTGGAGTACCCAGACCTCGCCGGACTGCATCTGCTGTAGCAGAATACCTACGCCTGCATACTCGAGCTCCACATCCTCGGATTCCGGACGATCCGCCTCGTCATCATCAGGGGTGCGCAGCCACGGAGGCTCGATATAGGTCGTCGGATTCTGGAGCTTGCCGATCATCTCGCCGATGAGCTCATAAGCCTGTTGCGGCCCCTCGGCATCTTCCACCTTATTCCGGTATTCACCGCGAAGGCTCTCCCAATCGACATTTCCAAATCCGGAATCAACATACTTCTCGTTGATCGTCTCCCAGACCTTTTCGAAATCCGCAAGTATTTCGTCTTTGGATACGTCGATCTGCAGCTCCGACTCCGCCTCTTCGCTCGAATCACTCTGAGCAAACAGAATCGTGGGAATAAAAAGAAAAAAGATGACTAATGTTAATATCCGGTTCTCGCCGCCCTGTATCATGAATTTCTCCGTTCCGGCTCGGCCGTTTTGTTCGCTCAATATACTATATCGACTCTCAAAAAGCGACCTGACCACTAAACGGGCTCGGTCGGGCATCCCGAGATGCCGAATTAAAGCATAGCCTGTTGCGGGTCCAGACGACTCGTTGGAAGTGACCGAGCCCGTTCAGTGGTCAGGTCGAGGTAAAAAAAGACCGGAACCACGTAGGCGATTCCGGTCTTGTTGTTCATGCTTTCTATCTATTCAAACGTACTATTCTTTCAGATAGATATGTTTCCAGGGATGCCATCCGAGGGTTGTCGGATACCAGCCGCCCCACTTGTCGGTATCGATCAGATCGATATTGACGTAGTGGTAGAGCGGGATCATGCCCTGGTCTTCTTCGATGAAGATCTTCTCGGCCTGCGCCAGCGTATCCAGACGCTCTTCACCGGCCGGCATCATAGCCGCTTTCTGAATTAACTCATCGAACTCGGGATTCGAGTACTGACCAAAGTTCTGTCCCGAATCTGTCTGGAAAAGCTCCAGGAAGGTGTTCGGATCCTGATAGTCTCCGACCCATCCCATTCTGAGAATCTCGAAATCCTGGTTTCCGCCGCGGGCGAGAACGGTCTTCCATTCCGCGTTCTCGAGCTCAACGGTAATGTTGAGATTGGTCTCCCACTGTTGCTGGATGAACTCGGCGTTTTCCTGGTGACCGGTCGATGTGTTATAGAGAATCGTCAGTCCGGGGAATCCTTCGCCGTCGGGATATCCGGCCTTTGCCAGATGTTCCTTTGCCTTCTCGATATTGGTCGGGGTGCCTTCGGGAGGATCGTATCCTGCCATCGGAGGAGTAACACGGTTCGCCGGTATCTGACCGCCGCGAACAACTTTTTCCACCAGGTCTTTCTTGTTGATCGACATGGCAAGCGCTTTGCGTACGTCCACGTTGTCGAGAGGCGCCTTGGTCTGGTTCAGCTCATAGTAGTATGTGGCCAGTTGCGGATGCGATTGATAATCGGGGCGCAGTCTGGCAATATCGAGCTGCTCGCTCGGGATACCGCCGCGCATCCAGTCCGCTTCGCCGTTGAGATACATATTGTACCTGGTGTTGTTGTCGTCGCTCGGGATAAATACGATTTTACCGAGCCGAACGTTCTCCGCGTCCCAGTAGTTCTCGTTCTTGACAACCGTCAACACTTCCTGCGGTTTCCACTCTTCGAGTACGAACGGACCGTTGGAAACGATATTTTCCGGGAGGGTCCACTTATCTCCATGCTCTTCGATGACGTGAAGCGGAAGTACGCCGAATATGCTGTGCGGAAGCATTCCGAGCACATACGGTGCGGGACCGACCAGTTCCATCTGAAACGTCTGATCGTCGAGTGCCCGTATCTGTACCGCTTCGGGACCCGCTTCGCCCGAGTTATAATCTCCCGCGCCCTTTACAACCATGCTCATCATCCACGCATAGGGGCTTCCCGTATCGGGATTGAGCGTTCTGAGCCATGAATCCACGACGGTCTGCGCGGTAATCGGAGTTCCGTCGCTCCATTCGGCTTCGCGAAGCGTGAAGGTATACGTAAGCCGATCGTCGCTGACCTCCCAGCTCTTCGCCAGACCCGGAACACCCAAGTTTGTTTCCGGATCGTAGGATAGCAGGTTCTCGAACAACGCCAGGTGAATTCGAGACGATGTCGTATCCTGCATCAAAGAGCCGTCGAGCGACGGTGGCTCGGCACCGTTGAGGATAGTAAATGTAGGCAGATCCGTTGTGGCCGCCTCTTCCTGACCACCGGCGAACGCTGTCGCCGCTATGGTCAATGTAAGTAGTAGTACGAGTAGCTTTTTCATAGCTCCTCCTTGTTTGTTTTGGTTGACGATACAGGATAATTGACAAATTTGCAAACGAATTTCCCTTGTGGTCAGGAATTCGCATTATGAACCGTTGGCACGGTTTCGCGCTACGGCTCCCCGGCGAGCTCCGTCGCTGCATAGTCGATATCGATCGCGCACCAGCGCCCCCGTTCCTCACGTGGGTCGGGCGTTCGCAGAAGCGCCGTTTTGAGCTGCGAAAGATACTCGCGCCGAGATATCTCACGAGCACCCATCGCCGCGAGATGATCGGTATACACCTGACAATCGATGAGTGCGTATGAATCGCGGGATGCGGTAACCAGAGCGGCCAGCGCCGCCTTCGAAGCGTTGCTCCGAAAACTGAACATCGATTCACCCGCGAAAATCGATCCGACCGACACACCGTACAGGCCGCCCGCCAGCCCACCGTCGCACCACACCTCCAGCGAGTGCGCGTATCCGAGCTCGAAAAGTTGTTGATACCCTTTGACCATGAGATTGGTGATCCACGTCCCTTCCTGACGCGGACGTTCCACGGACTTGCACGCACGAATCACCTCTATAAATGCAGCGTCGATCGTGAATGTGAACGGTCGTTTTTTGAGGAACTTTCGGAGCGATCGGGAAATATGGAGCTCTTCGGGTAGGAGGACGAATCTCGGTTCCGGCGACCACCAGAGAATCGGCCGGCCCTCTTCGTACCATGGGAAAATCCCCTGACGATACGCGGAAATAAGCATGCCCGGTGAAAGGTTACCGCCGACACCGACAATCCCCTCGGGCGTAGATTGTTCGGCCGGCGGAAACGCGAAGTATTGATCGTCCGATAATTGCGGAAAACTACGAGTCAACCGATTCTACGACGTTGATTACCACATCGTCGTTTTTGATATCGACGACGGCTTTTCCTCCGTCGGAGAGATCCCCGAAGAGCACATGATCGGCGAAGTAGGTCTTCAGCTTATCCTGAACGAGACGGGCGATGTTCCTCGCACCGAAATCGTCACTGAAGCCGTTTCTCGCAAGCCATCGACGACACTCATCGGTAACCTCGATTTCTACGTTTTTGTCCGCAAGCTGCTCTGCAAAGAAGTAGATTTCCTTGTCGACGATCTGCAGAACGATCTCCTCGTTGAGCTTGCCGAAGGAAACTATTTTGTCCAGGCGATTTCGGAACTCCGGAGAGAACGTGCGTTCTACCGCGTCCATAACCGCGCTCTCGGTTATCGAACGCTCACCGAATCCGATAAGCGGCTTTCCGATTTCCCGCGCCCCTGCATTTGATGTCATGATGATAATGACGTTTCTAAAATCGGCCTTACGACCAGCATTGTCGGTCAACGTTGCATAGTCGAGTACCTGCAGCAACACATTGAACACATCCTGATGTG
>CAYLZA010000058.1:0-9202 GCA_964387575.1 uncultured Spirochaetales bacterium
AATGCCTGCGAAAGGTGCTCTCGATAAGGAGGAACGAGCCGTAATCTAAATTCAATTCGCATAGCCATCTGTTGGAGATATGCTTTCGGTACCGAATATATCTGATGAAAATCGACTACTCGGTAAGGAGACCGGATATTTAGAGACTCGTATTTATCAATTGAGTTTTTTATGTAATTTGCGCACCATAGCCAACAACAATAGTATAGCAGCGTATTCGGTTTTTGTCTTGATTCGCTCATTCCAGGCATTTCCGATGTCACCATTTCAAATCGTGCAAACACGGCTGGTTATGCTCTTGCATAGTATGACGTTATGGCATCGTAAACTTGATTCGGGTTTCCGGCACGAGCGCAAACCTACCTCGCACTCTGGCACCCCACACCCCACGTGTGGCATAGTGTTCCTTGGAAGGTAATCGACATGGCAATCACTCTACGAAGCACGACAACTACATCCGGTCGACGTATGGCCGGCGCACGAAGTCTCTGGCGGGCGAACGGAATGAAGGAAGAGCATTTCGGTAAACCGATCATCGCAATAGCGAATTCGTTTACCCAGTTCGTACCCGGGCACGTGCATTTACACGATATGGGGCAACGGGCGAAAGAAATCATCGAGAAATCGGGGTGCTTCGCTGCGGAGTTCAACACGATCGCGATCGACGACGGGATTGCGATGGGGCACGACGGGATGCTCTACTCGCTACCCTCGCGTGAGCTCATTGCGGACAGCGTGGAGTATATGGTGAACGCACACCGGGCCGATGCGCTGTTGTGCATCAGCAACTGCGACAAGATTACACCCGGGATGCTGATGGCGGCGATGCGCCTCAATATACCGACCGTGTTCGTCTCGGGCGGTCCGATGGAGGCGGGTGAGTACGGAAATAAAAAGTACGATCTTATCGATGCGATGGTACTTGCCGCAGATAAAGGCGTTTCCGACGAGGAGCTTACGGGCGTCGAACGCAATGCATGCCCGACCTGCGGATCATGCTCGGGAATGTTTACCGCCAACTCGATGAATTGTCTCAACGAAGCGATCGGGCTGGCACTTCCCGGAAACGGTACGGTCGTTGCCACCCACGCCTACCGGACGGGTCTCTTTGAACGGGCGGCGGCACGGATCGTGGAGCTGACCAAAGCGTACTACGAAGAGGAGGACGAATCGATCCTTCCGGGATCGATCGCAACCCGGAGCGCGTTTCTCAACGCTATGTCGCTCGATATCGCGATGGGAGGATCTACCAACACCGTGCTCCATTTGCTCGCGATATCGCGTGAAGCACATGTCGATTTTACGATGAAGGATATCGATGAGCTTTCGAGAAAGATCCCCTGTCTCTGTAAAGTTGCGCCGAGCTCCGACTATCATGTGGAGGATGTGAATCGCGCGGGCGGAATCCTTTCGATTATGGGGGAGCTCGATCGGGGCGGGCTTCTCGACGGACAGGTGAAACGCGTCGACGGTCTCTCCCTCGGTTCTGCGCTCGATCAACACGATATCATGCGGGAAACGGCGGGCACTGATGCGGTGAAGCGATCGAAGGCCGCGCCCGGATCCTCGGGAAGAAACCTCACACTCGGCTCGCAATCGAGACAGTACGATGAGCTCGATACCGATCGTGAAAACGGTTGCATACGTGATATCGAGCACGCATATTCTCCCGACGGCGGGCTTGCAATCCTCTTCGGTAACCTCGCGCGTGCTGGATGTATCGTAAAAACCGCCGGTGTCGATGAATCGGTGCTCACGTTTACCGGGAAGGCGAAGGTCTTTGAATCTCAGGATGCAGCGTGCGAAGGAATTCTCGACGGAACCGTTACATCGCGAGACGTCGTCATTATTCGCTATGAAGGTCCGAAGGGTGGACCGGGTATGCAGGAGATGCTCTATCCCACCTCGTATCTCAGATCGATGAAGCTCGATAAGGAGTGCGCGTTGATCACCGACGGAAGGTTTTCGGGTGGTACCTCCGGACTTTGCATCGGTCATATAAGCCCGGAAGCTGCGGCCGGGGGCGAAATCGCCTTGATCGAGGATGGAGATACGATCGAAATCGATATTCCGAAGAGAAAAATCGAGCTGAATATCGATACTACCGAGCTCGACGAGCGGCGTAAAGCCCAGGACGCGCGTGGGAAATCGGCGTATAAACCGCTTTCCCGCGACCGGACCGTATCGGCAGCGCTCAAATCATATGCGGTTTTTGCAGCTTCAGCCGATAAGGGAGCCGTTCGTATCCTCCCGGACGATATGTAGACGCGCGGGCATCGATACAATACGGCCAATGAAGACACGCACCAATACGGCGATTTCAAGCGATCCTCGAAAGGCGGGTAAGCGCCGTTTCTACGCATTTACGTTCTTCAACGTCATATCGTTCAGCTTTATCGGAGTTGATATCCTCACCCTTTACTCAGTTCGGCTTGAAGCTTCGAATTTCTTTATCGGAATTATTTCTTCATTTTTCTTTATGTCGTTCTTTTTTACTCTCATCGGGCGCAAGCTGATAAAGCGTATGGGAGCAGTGCGCGTTTTCGGCAGATTCTGGGTAATCCGCTATGCATTAATGGTTCCCGTAGCGATAACCGCGCTCCCATTGATTCGCGATATACGCACCCTCGTGTTTTTTCTTATCGGAATCGGCTGTTTCGGATTCAACGTGTCGAGGGGGATAGCAATCGCCGCGCATCCACCGGTTCTCGGCGAGATTGCGAGAGATCGTGATCGCGGATCGTTTCTTGCGCGAAGCCAGCTGATAATCCATCTGATGCGAATTGTAACCGGTGTATCGATGGCTATGCTCCTCGGTAAAAACAGCCGGCTCTTTATGTACACCGTATTTATCGTGCTCGGAATTCTGACCGGGCTCGTCGCGGCGAAGAACATCTTCGCTATTCCCGAGCCGAAGGAAGCCGGTCGTGGTTATTCAACGAATATGAAAGAGAACGTCATTGACGCTCTTTCGCTACCGCATTTCCGACATCTTTTGGTAACTTCGGGGCTTATCGTTTTTATTGCATCGATTGCAACTCCGTTTCTTGTCGTTTTCTTCAAAAAAGTCTATGGACATCTCGACAGCACCGTCGTGTTATTCACCGTGGCCGGTGCGATCGGTGCCGCGTCGATGGCTTTGATTACCGGATTTTTTGCCGATCGAATCGGACCGAAGCCGCTGCAGTTTGCGTTTTCAATCGTCACGATTATGGCGTTGACCCCGATACTTTTTCACCCCGGATCCTCGGGAGGTGTTTTTCTCTATCTGTTTCCGATAATTCTTTATTTCTTTTTCCAGATGGGGTTATTCGGGACGATGAATGCCTCCGATACATACTTTTTCGCCACGACACCGCCCGATTTACGTCTCGACCGAGGCATCATCCTGAGCCTCACAAAAGGAGTAGGCGGGTTTATCGGAGGAGTGCTCGGGGGAGCATACATCTCCATACTCGAAGATCTGCTTGCCGGAAACCAGATCGCTGTTTTTCAGATTTTCTTTGCCACGGTCATTGCGTCGGTTGTTGTTGTTGCCATCCTCACGATGCGTCTTCCCGATTCGGGTTCATTCGCTCTACAGGATGCAATCGGCATCATGTTTTCTCCCCGGGATTTCCAGGCAATTCGGTTGCTCAATCGACTCGACAAAGCACAAACCGACTGGGAAGAGCAGCGAACGGTCGAAGCACTCGGAAGTCTCGGATCCAAACTACCGATTTCCGAGCTTCATGTTCGCCTGCGGTCACCGAGCTTGTTCGTGCGAACCGAGGCGCTGAGGGCGCTACGGATGAGCCCGCTGAATCCGGAGACGACTGATCTATTGATTCATGAGATAAACGAGCATCATTTCACTACCGCGCATCTGGGGGCCGAAATCGCCGGCGACCTTCGGATCTACAAGGCAATTCCG
Source organism: uncultured Spirochaetales bacterium (assembly GCA_964387575.1). Classification (GTDB taxonomy): domain Bacteria; phylum Spirochaetota; class Spirochaetia; order ARS1246; family ARS1246; genus CAYLZA01. Next base: position 3,914 of record CAYLZA010000058.1, read on the forward strand.
GTGCTCCGGGAAACGTTACATTCCGAGGATTATCTGCTCTGCTCCAAAGCAATGGTTGCATTGGCACAGCTCGAAGACCGGCGGAGTCTTGCGCACATAATCGAGATATTTTCCCATACGACGAATCCGCGAATGACGATCTACGGAGCAAAATCGATAGAGCTGTTCGGCGATTCAAAAGGCCTCAATCCGCTTTTGACGAAGCTCGAAACCGCGGATTATCCGTTCGTCCGCGACGATATTATCGTCAGTATCGCCGGGTTGTTGGGTCTCTACGAGTGGTTTTATGGAATCTACAGCCTCTATCTCAATGAGCCGGCGGAAGCAATTACCACATTGCGCACAATGCTCGGAACAACAAACGATTGGGGAAAACGCGACGCCTTGATAGAAACGATCGAAGACGCGTGGGACGAGTTTCCCTCACGGGCGACGGAAGCCGCTGCGAACGTCACATTTACCGTGGGCGGCACCGACGTAACCGATACCGTCGTCGGTTCGTTCACGAGGCCTGATCTGGTACGCCATCGGCGTTTTCGATTCCTGTCGGTGGCCGCCATTCTGTGGAACGGTCGCTCACCCGAAGCGTCAGGCTTCACCGTGAGTGGATGAGATCACGGGCTTGTAGCAGTAAGCCTTACGGAGTTACTGATGCGTTCGCATGACTCAAAAGCAGCGTCCATAGCATTCCATCGCGTTTCCCAAAACAGCGACGGCCAGAACCGATTCCTCGGGTGTCAGGAAAAGAGAGACAACCGCCACTCCTTCAAAATCGCCGTCGACCTCTTCGAGCGGTCCGCCCAGAGACAGGCATAAAAGCCCGTTTATCCGGTCCGGAACCGGAGCGCGATTGAACATCGGCGTATATCCGCCAACGGTACTTTCGTTTTCTTCCGAATTTCGATACTCTGTGGAGCAGCCGACATCGTGCACACTACATAGAGAACCGGCTGCATATACCGTACGTGTGAATGCGCGGGTTGTTTTAAGCGTGTACAGCGAGTGTGCGTGATACGGTCAAATAATAAGAAACTACGGAGATCAATTTGTGAAAAACTACAACATCTATTGGGGAGAAGCTCACGACAATACCTATCAATTCGCCGAAACGGTGATTCCGATCGAGGAATCCCTTAGGCGGGCACGATCGCATCTCGATTTCTACGCCGCCGCCTACTATACGGCGTTTTCATCCGCCTTTCAGGCGGGTGGACATCTATCCGAGACGGACAAACCCGTCGACATCGCTCGAGAGGGATGGAAGGACGACGAACGGCTCGAGCGTGAATGGAAGGAAGTTCAGGATAGCTCACGAACGTTGAACGAACCCGGGAGGTTCGTAGCATTTCCCGGTTATGAGTGGCAGGGCGACGGCTCTCCGGGGGATCACAACGTATTTTTCCGATCCGAGGGGGCACCGATCATAAAGGTCAATTCATTGCGGGAGCTCTATGAACGTTTACGCTCGCTCGATATCGAAGCCGTTGCAATACCCCATCACACCGGGTACCGGCCCGGGCGCAGGGGAAGGGATTGGAGTGTTTTTGATGAATCCCTCTCTCCGTTCGCAGAGCTCTACTCGATTCACGGGTGCTCGGAGACCGACGAAGAGTGGATCGGATTGCGGCAGAACTCACATATGGGGCCCGGACAAGGCGGCGGCACGTATCAAGATGCGCTCGATTGGGGCTATCACGTCGGTGCCGTCTGCTCCACCGATAATTGGGGGGATATGCCGGGCCATTATGGAAACGGTCGTATGGCGGTGCTCGCCACCGGTCTTACCCGGGAGGCCCTATGGGAGGCGTTCAAAGCCAGACGGGTGTACGGTGTAACCGGCGATCGGATCGAGATCGATTTTGCCGTAGAAGACGCGGTTATGGGAAACATCATCGATGTATCGGGGCCACGTCATATCCGTGTGGCCGTACGCGGCTCGGACGCGATCGACAGAATCGAGCTGTTGCGAAACGGGCGTGTCGTCGCTACGCATAATCACCAGGGAACATGGGATTACCCGGGCTCCGGAACCACCAGTCGATTTAAAATACGAGTCGAGCCCGGTTGGGGGCCGCGCCCGAATGAGCTCGATCTCGAAGATCGACGTTGGGACGGACGTATTCGAGCGGACTCGGGGAGAATCATCGGTTGGGAACCATGCTGGATTACGCCGGGACAGACCGAGCCCGATATACGAGGCGGTGAAGCGAGCTTTACCATATTGAGCTCGACGTCGACGCTCAAGGAGAAGTCACAGAATAGTAATGTGTTTGAAATCGAAGCCCGGCCGGAGGATACGCTCGCGATCGATCTCAACGGGCTTAGCGAAAAAGCAAAGATAGCCGAATTCGCAGAGCGGAGCAGAGTGCTCTGGTACCGCGACGAATGTGTGAAGCTTCTTTCCGAACGGGCGGGAATAGAGCCGGAATCGCCGGAGCGGGATGATGTCTACTATAATGTAGCTTTCAAGGCGAAAATCCACCGGGCGATCCCCGAGGCGGGGTATACTGCGGAGCTTGATTTTGTTGATGGGCTCAAGCTCGATGGGGAGGCGAATTACCGGGTGCGCGTTGAGCAGCGAAACGGTCAAAAGGCCTGGTCGAGTCCGATCTGGGTGCGACCGGCGAATTAATTTAATAGCTTGTTATATACCAATACACGCGGGCATCAACACGCGCGGACATCAACGTGCGCAGACGGCGGTTCAACCGGGTAACGCCAACTACATTCCTGGTTTTCCGCCGAGCTTTTGAACGGGATAGTCCCGTGCGGCGTGAAAACAATCGATGATGTTTTCGATCGGTGTATCCGGCTGTATCACGTTGGATGGAAACACAACGAGGCCACCGTCGTATCCACATCCCTGTATCAGCTCTTCGACTTCGCGACGGACCTCTTCGGCAGTGCCGAAGGGGAGTGTTTTCTGGATGCTGATGCCGCCGTGCATGGTAATCCGGTTTCCCCAGCGTTTTTTGACGTCGAACGGATCCATGCATTCCGGCTGGATGGGATTGATGACATTGAATCCGATTTCCACGAGGTCATCCATGATATCGGTTACATCGCCGTCGCTGTGGATAAAGAAAAACACATCCGATTTTACGTTCCGGCAGATTTCGATGAGCCGTGCGAGTCTCGGTTTGTCTACCCGGCGCCATGAGTCGGGGCCCATGATGATACGGTCCTGCATGGCAACATCCCCGGTTACGGTGATCATATCGATATCAGCACGAACCATACGCAGACAGAGCTCGGTGTAGAGCTCATAGAGCTTGTCGTACAGCGCGTCGAGCATTTCGGGATTGATGAGATAGTCAGCAAGAATGTTGTCCATTCCGCGAAGCTGCCACGCGGTTTTGTACGGATTGGGAATTCCTGCCGAAACGAAAAGCTCTTGTTTCTTTTTTTCGGCGATTCTCTCGGCATATCCTTCGGGCTCGCGCACCTGATCGACCGTCGGAAAATCGAAATCGAGTATCTCCTCCACCCGTTCCGCCGACTCGAGCGGCCCGCTTACCCGTTCTTCATACCAATCACCGTCGCCGAGCTTGTATACAACGCCCCACTCATCCTCATAAGTCCGGGCGTCTTTCCAGATACCCGGGCGCCACGCTCCTCCGCCGGGCCGTTCCGTTGCTATTTTTTCGAAATCGGGAAACTCGATCCACGGTCCGAGCTTATACCATCCTTCGATGCCGAGCTCCTTCAGCACGTGCTCGAAATCATCGGTTTTATAATAATCGAGAAGCATTTTGGTAACTTCCCGGTGAAACCATGCATCCGTGGGGGTGCGGTCCGGGGCTTCGTGACTCAATGTTGCGAGGATACGTTCTCTTGGGTTCATAATGTCACTATATCGAAACGGGTGATTTTTTTATAGATGCCGGCGAACGACGGGTACGGTATACGCATCAGATCAGTCGCTTACCATCGGTGCATCGCGAATATAATCATTATTCGAGAGCGCATCGACGATAAACTTCGCGATGTTTTCGCGAGACGCCCGCGGACCGGGGCCTTTACCGACGTAGCCGACACGATACGGACCGGGTGCGGGTTTGTCGTGAAGCATCGGTGCCCTAACCACCGTCCAGTCGAGGTCTCCCTCGGTAACGGTCTTCGTGTAACGGATCGAGTCTTCGAGCACCTCCGGCTGAAGTGTTTTCAACAGAAATCGGATCACCCGGTCTATGAATCCGGGCTTGTCCTGTGGAAAACGTACTCCCGCGCCGGTGAGGACGATAATCCTCCGTACACCGTGACGGCACAGAGCTTCCACAATATTCTCACCACCACGTCCGAGGGTATTTTTCTCCGAGCCCTTTTTCAAACCGATAACGCTGACAACCGCATCCGCTCCGGAGACAGCCGAGGAAACCTGGTCCGAATTCAATACGTCCGCCTCGACGATTTCCAGTTTCTGTGTATCGTCGAGACTCGCTCTAAATGTTTCCGGATTCCGAACCGCCGCCCTTACCGTATGACCGGCCTCGATTGCCTTGCGAATGACATAACTACCGGTCCTTCCGTTTGCTCCAAAGACGGTTATAATCATAATGTTCCAATCGCTCCTTTGATTTTTAGCTCGACGATAATATACATACACCGAAAATACTTCGCCAAGCTAACAATTTCCGACCGCCCGGACGACCGGTAATATTGACGCTACGCCGATTGCGTTACTATTGTTAGACGCACAAATAGTTAGGGGAGCTTATGAAGAGCAAGGCGCCGCCGGATCAGGCAACAGATCGCCCTCGAATGTTCAGACGAGAAACGGCCGAAATCCTTCTCGAAACACTGCCGACGGTAATGGGGTATGTTTCGTGCGAGCTCAGACGAAACTCACCGATCGAAACGCCGTTGCATTTTCGTTTGCTGCGGGTACTTCGGAATGGAAAACGGAATTTGCACGAGCTTGCCGATATTCATTCGGTACGGCTTCCGACAATGTCTCGCACGATAAGCGTCCTCGAAAAACGGGGATGGATCTCCCGATCGAGATCGACCGAAGACAGGAGAACCGTATTCGCAATGATTACCGACAAAGGCAAATGCGTGCTTCAGGAGGTGGAAGCCACTGCGATTTCCCGCGCGGCGGAATTGCTGGCCGAAGTCGACGAGGAGAATCTTCGAAATCTCAATCGCGGAATGGAGGCGTTGTACGAAGTAGTCCGCAACCAACTCGGTATCGATCCGGATGAGGGTAAGATGCCCGATGTGAGCGCGCAATGCGGAGGCGATCATGAAACGTCCTGATATGCTGAAAGACAACGTAGCGTCGGCGCT
>CAYLZA010000059.1:0-9162 GCA_964387575.1 uncultured Spirochaetales bacterium
AGGTTGATTCAACCTTGAGAGGTAATGTTGGTTCGGAAATCGATGCGGTGATGGATGCAGTGGGGTTTAACGTAGCTTGTGTAGCGCCCGCCTCACCCAGGAATAAACGCACCGTAAAAAATGGCGTATGTTATGTTAATGGAATAAAGCTGGGTAATACCGAGATGGCAAGCGATCCTTTTACGCCAGTCAAGTTTTCTGATATCAGGAGAATCATTGCTGAACAGTCCGATCGCCACATTGAGCTTCTCCCCTTGGAGATTATCAGATCACCGTTTGCCGAAGGACTGAACTATCTTACTGAGCTAGTGAGTTCTGGCGCAGAGATAATAGTGAGCGATGCAGAAACTGTTGAGGATCTTAGAATAGTCAGACAGCTGTTTGGGAAACTCTCGCAGCAGGTTTTGCACGTCGGTTCCGCAGGGTTGTTTCATGCAATGAAGGATTGTGTTGAGGCACATAAACGCCGTGCAGTTTTAACCACAGAAATCAAACCAAAGATTCTATTTGTTGTGGGGAGTCTTATGGAAACAACTGCCTCCCAGGTTGAGTATATGCAGCAGCACAATCCTTTCCATATAAGCCTGCTCAGCACACAGAATCTGTTAGACGGTCGTGATTCTGAAATAAAACGGCAAATTGATTCGATAAGTATCGCCTATAAAGAGAATGACATCGTGTTATTGCGTACAGATCGTAGTGAAACTGAAAAAAGTCACGTGGCAGCCAAGGTTGGAAGCACACTCGGCAGAATTGTGAAGGGTGTTGTTGATACAACAGACGTTAATGTGATCGTTGTGACCGGAGGTGATACCGCACTCAACGTGCTCAGAAGCCTGAAGATTGGCAGCATAAAACTGATTGACGAAGTGTCACCCGGAATTCCTATCTCCAAAATCGAAATACCCGGAAGTACAAAACCAACTTTGTTCGTTACCAAAGCCGGTTCATATGGCGAGAGCAACGCCCTTGCCGGTGTACTATATTATCTCAGTACAATAGGAGTAACTACATGAATATGACATTCGACCTCTGCTCGTCCGCACGAACTATAATGGGAATTGGTTCCCATGAAAAACTTGGAAAACATTTTACGGATTATAAAATCTATAGGGTCGTTGTTTTAATGGACGAAGGGATCGTAAAGAGCGGCATCGGGGATAAAGTAACTGCTTATATTACCAAGGCTGGAGTCGAAGTAAAGACTATCGCTGATCTTCCCCGTGAGCCTGGCGTTCCGGATGTAGATAAAGTGGTGAAGAGTGTAAAACAGTTCGAGCCTGGCGGAGTAGTAGCTATCGGTGGCGGCTCAGTATTGGATATAGGTAAGCTCTGTTCCGTACTCGTTCGTTCGGATGCAACCGTACTCGAGTTATTGGATGGAAAAGACGTGCCCGACCATTCAACCTTTACTGTGCTCATTCCGACTACTGCCGGAACAGGGTCCGAAGCAACAAAGAATGCGATAATCGCAATTCCCGCCAGAAATACGAAAGGTGCAGTGGTAAACGAGCGATTACTACCAGACCTCGTACTTCTCGATCCCGGCTTAACTGTGAGTATGCCGGCCGGAATAACCGCGACAACCGGAATGGACGCTTTGTGTCACTCGATGGAATGTTATCTTTCGAAAAAGGCAAATGCGTTGAGCGATCTTCTGGCCCTGGATGCGATGAAGCGCATAGCCCGATCAATAAGAAAGACCGTAAGTGATGGCAGTGATATCGACGCTCGAAGTGAGATGCTGCTGGCCTCTTACTATGCCGGAATGTGTATTACACTATCCGGGACAAATGCGGTGCATGCACTCTCCTATCCGCTTGGAGCTACTTACCATGTTCCGCACGGACAATCGAATGCTATGCTGCTTCCCTATGTAATGGAGCAGAATGTAATCGCAATGCCGCTAAAAACGGAGAAGGTAGCTGAATGCTTCGGCTATGACAGAAAACACGGGAAGCAGGATCCAGGCGAATACTTGGTAGATGAGCTGTATGCTCTGTTATCCGATCTATCCATTAACACTTCACTTGCTGATTTCGGTGTGAAACCAGAGGATATGGATAAACTCATCGAGAGCGCTCATAAAAACCGTAGGCTGATGGACAACAATCCGATTGCTCTCTCGAGACAGCAAATCGGAGCAATCTATTCTCAGCTGATGGAGGCCAAATAATGTCGCTTCCGTTGTGTGCAATTACAATGGGCGACCCCGCGGGCATAGGACCTGAAATATTGCTCAAGTCTGCCGCGGACGAAGGCGTGCGATCTAAAGCCAATCTCATAGCCGTGGCCGATTTAGCGGTTCTTGCTAAAACCACAGCCATTGTAGACTCCGAAATCGAACTGGTTCCGACAATAGAAGTTTCACGAGAGACGATAGAAAACCTGAATGCGCACCAGCTGGCTGTATATGACGTTGGACAGGTTGATGCAGCATCGCTTGAATGTGGTCGGATCAAAGCCGAATATGGGCGGGCTGCCTACGAATACATTATCAAAGCGATTGATTTTACCCTCGAAGGCCGGGTTGATGCGGTGGTTACCAATCCAATTAATAAGGAGGCCTTGAATGCGGCAGGGGTTAAACACGCCGGTCATACTGAAATTTTCGCAACACAGACAGATACCGCCGACTATGCCATGATGCTGGTTCATGACCCGCTAAGGGTTGTGCATGTGTCTACCCATGTATCGCTCAGAGAAGCATGCGATTTGGTAAGCAAAGATCGCGTGGAAAAGGTGGTGCGCTTAGCCGCCGACACGATACGCCGTCTCGATGGTGCCACGGGTGTGGTAGCGGTAGCAGGCTTGAACCCCCATGCCGGTGAACATGGATTATTCGGGAGAGAGGAGCTTGATGAGATCATCCCGGCAATAGAGCACGCCCGTGCAGATGGTTTCAATGTGGTAGGACCTATGCCTCCGGACACCGTTTTTTCCCGCGCAATGGGTGGCGAGTTTTCGGCGGTAGTTGTTATGTATCACGACCAGGGACATATTCCTCTGAAGCTTGCCGGTTTTCGGGTTGATCCGGCTACCGGCCAATTCAGAAATGTCTCTGGTGTAAATATCACACTCGGTCTGCCGATCGTGCGAACATCGGTTGACCATGGTACCGCATTCGATCTTGCAGGCAAAGGCCGGGCAAGCCATGAGAGTTTGAACCAAGCAATCGAATATGCGGTACGTTTGAGCCGTATGCGATAACTAATAAGAAAAGAACTATAAAAATCGCAGGCGGCTGATGGTCCTTACGGTTGCCGGCTCGTCTACGTCGCCTTGTTCCTCGGCCCATTGCCGTGTGAAAAGGGCTTGCCGGCAACGCCTCGCAACACTGGATGAAACCGGGATCGTCGGAGTGTCGATAGAATGAATAATGCGTCTTTTCCTCGTTCCAGATAGTTCCGGCGTTGTATCGGAAAAAACGATCGGGCCGAAACCTCCGTCCGGAAGAATTTCCCGAACGACACGGCCGACACTGAACGGACCGTAATGGTTACCTGAAGTGTTTTATGCAAGTACTTCTACACTCTTTCTTCCGAAAAATAACCTATTAAAAAAAATATTACGACTGGTGCAGGCCGAAAATATATTCTGCAGCAACGCGGAGACTTTCCGGGTTCGCAGAAAATATGTTTATTACTATAGGAAAGTCGGAAGGAGAGCCGAATGCAAAAGGAGAATTTGTTATGACTATTACCGGCTTTCCTTTTTCGGCGATTTTTCTAATAAAGGGTGAAATGTCTTTATCGGATCTCCGTTCAACATAGTTGGTGACAACTATTATATCGACTTCTGGAATTCGGTTCATCACGCGTCTCAAATCTTCATCCGACGCTTCGCATATCTCCGTATGATAGACATTCGGGGCAAGTGTAAACATTTTTTCCCATAAAATTGCAGGATGACATTGAATATTATTAATGCTGATGTGAGTGGAATGTACTTGCTCTACCACCAGGACTTTCGCGTTGATGTCTATCGGCAATCCGCAAATTTCATCTCGAATCTGAATAGCTTTTTCGGCGACTTTGCGTTCTACAGCTTTATAACTATTTTCGAATAACGCGCTGTTCGATTCATTTGCATCTACAACACCCCCATTATCAAAAAGACCGTATTCGTATTTTAAACGCAATACTCTCGCGTTCGCGTCATTCAATCGTTTTTCGGATATCACTTTGTTTTTAGCCGCTTCGAGTAGGGAATAAAAGACTTCTTCGCAGAGAGGTGATTCGCTACGTAACAGGATAAGATCCTGTCCTGCATTTATTGCGGATATGCAGGCGTCGACAATATTGTATCGGCTTACGATACCACCCATTAACATGTTATCTGATGTAACAACTCCTTTAAAACCCAGCTCTTTTTTCAGGAGATCAGTGATAATTCTTTTTGACAATGTTGCGGGAACGTCGTTGTCAAGTGATGGATACACAGTATGTGCGATCATTACGGCGGGAAGTCCCTCTGCAATGAGGTCTATATACGGTCTAATGTGAACATCCCTCAGACGTTTTTCGGACAGTAGCACCTCAGGAAGACAATTATGGGAATCAGTAGCGGAATCTCCTCGTCCGGGAAAATGTTTGCCTGTAGCAATAAGGTTATTATCTCGGAAGGCCTTGGACGTCTCGCGAGCATATCGGATAACTATGTCGCAATTGTCGGAGTACGCGCGGGTCGCTACTTCCGGATTCCTATGATTCGTGTTTACATCCAACTGAGGTGAATGAATCCAGTTAATTCCGGCAGAGGTAAGCTGTTTAGCAAGAACATCGCCTGCACGGTAAACCAGATTCGTGTCGCCGGTAGACGCGAGGCCCATTGGCGCCGGTAAGAGCACAGGATTACCAAGGGTATAGTTCTCGCTGCCGTTTCCCTCTTGATCCAGTGTCGTATGAATGGGGATTCCAAGAGGTCGATTCATGGCAACCTCACGCAATTTGTTTAAGTTTTGTGCATATTCAAAAGGAGAAACTCGCGGAGATCCCATTTTGAGAACATAGTCCTTACAATGTCCTTTGGGATCCCGAAATCCTTTCATTAGGGCTTTCTTTCTGACGGTAGAGTCAACTTCGGAAGAGTAAGGCACTTTTGTTCGTAAATATGTATTTACCCGCAATCCCGCCACGTGGAACTCATTGATAATTCTCAATAGGTAGGGCGTTATAACTGTGCCCATGAAATCCATGACCAGGCAGCCTCCGACCTTCTGTTCGAGCGTCATCTTTGATAGGAGCTCACCAATATAATCTTCCGTATGCTTTCCCATTACGATAAATCCTCCGTTGAAACGATTCTTGATTGAATTATATGCAGTATTTATGAATTCAATATGAGTTGATCGTACGCCGCGCTTTTGTTGAATCGAGGGGGTATTCCTCTCGATTTGCCACTTCCGAATATGACAATATCCGCACCAACCTGATTCGAGGTAGTCATACCCATCTGTTTTGAGTATGCAGGCATTTTCGGTACCGGTACAGACTCCGATTTTCATTGTTCACCCGCTTAATTCCATTTAAACGCAGCCACCATCGTATGCTCAGATTTATCCGCCAATCGATCATAAACAACCGCAGCATCGTCAGGAGTAACCACGTCACTCAACAACGGAATTATTTTTATACGGTTTGTTCTTTATCTAACAAGATATGTCGAGCCCCCTTTGCCGCCATATCGCCCGTGTCCGTCATCCATTCAACTAATTCGCGTTTTAGCTCAGTTACAACACTATTGTAATGGCTATCCAGGATTACATTATTCAGCTCGAACGGATCACTCCGCAAATCGTACAGCTCGTCAAACTCGTGTGGTCGGAATACATATTTGTATTCATTGTTCCTGATGCCGCGGACGACGGTAAATAAGCTTGTCCCGTTATGTTCCATAAATACTCGATCCGAAAATTTTGGATCTCGATGTTCTTTTAATAAGAAGACGAGGCTTCTACTCTCCTGAGGAACGCCTCTTTTAGAGCCTGCTAACTCTAATAACGTTGCATAAACATCGGTAAGATTAACAAAAGCATTACAAGTCGAGGGTCTAAAATTTTTGGGACAACTGATTACGAGAGGAATACGTACAAGGGCATCTAAAAGATTGTCGTCTTTTCCTACTAGCGAATGCTCACCCATTAGTTCCCCATGATCGCTCAGAAAATCACTATAGTATTTTCAAGACAATTATTCCTTTTAAGAGAATCAACTATTCGGCCAAACGCTTCATCAATAAGCGATATAACACCGAAATAGCAAGACAATGCTTTAGACACTTTGTCCCAATTACCCGCTATTCTACAATGGTGAACAAATTACCTTCCGGTGAGATGATTCGCCAACGTCTTCCATTATTCTCGATGTGAAACCAATCGGTCGCGTTGCCCTTGATTCTTTTATATCCGCCAAATCTGTCATACATAATAGATCAAGCATTTACCGTATGTTTAAACGCTGTATACCATTCCGCCAATACGGAATAAGCACCCATGATAAAAAGTAAAGCATGTAAGAAATGGTTTTGGAAATACGTTTGAATTTCATGCTTTGAATTTCAATGAGCATGCCGTAGATCGGCCGATAATGAAAAATAGATACAATCGTAATGTAAGGTAGTACTATCAGATGAAGAACGCTTTGGCCGTTCTTTATCTGAGATGTTTCATGTAATCTCAAGCGAAGACTTTTCATATAAAATCGCCTTTTACTACGACATATGTCACAACAACATTGTAGAGCCGATAGTGTTGTGTGTCAAGCAAAAATTGATCCAATCCCAGGAGTTCCAAATGTTCTTATATAGTTGCTCGATAATCAACAAGGTTTCAGTTATCCTTCGACGGATTACCGCGTGCTCTCGAGTTTGTATTTCGCCATCTCATCCGTGTGGTGCGTATAATAAAAACTTGTCCGAAAGCTTTTCATTACCGATCAACTTCAGGTCTTTAGAGATCAACGCCACATGTAGCGGTCTGGTTGGACTGATGTCGATACCCCGCTTTATCGACAGAATGGCTTGACTTCTTCCTCATTTTGACCGACGATGAATGAAGCTTATAGGTGATTCTGTAGTTTACTAACGCATTACATCAATGGGTGTTTTATATCATATACGTCGGCGTTACTCGATATATGATTATGGAATAGCGTCACTTACACCGGGGCGAAAGCGCCGTGAAGAGGCTGTAGAGGAGAAGTAATTGAAACATCATCGGTACAAAATTGGTATCATCGGGCTGGGCCTCATGGGGTATCGGTATTTACAGGCGCTTGCTGCACACGATCGTTGGAAGGTTGTTTCGGTCTGCGATTTGGACGAGCAACGGCTAGATCTGGCACGGAAGATCGTTCCGGCTGCTGAAGCCACAAACGATGCATCTGAAGTCGTCGAAAATAAGGATCTGGATGTCGTGGGCGTTTTTACGCTTTCCAACGTTCGACCAAGGTTGATCGAGAAATCGTTGGAGTACGGAAAGCACGTTATGGCCGAGAAGCCGCTCGCCGACAGCATCGCGCGCGAGAAAGACCTCCTTCGTAAAATCGAGGAATCGGGCCGGCTCGTTGCCGTCAATCTGTTCAATCGCAACGCGTGGTATCACGAGCAGATACGCGAATTCATCCGAAACGATGAAATAGGTCGTCTTGGAGTGATCACAATATCGCACCAGACCGCGGGGCTGATGCCTACCGAAGGACATCAGCCCGAAGGTCCTCCCTTCCATGATTGCGGTATGCATTACGTTGACGTGGCTCGCTGGTACGCGGGCAGTGACTACGACGAATGGCACGCCCAGGGGATCCGGATGTGGAGTTGGCGGGATCCGTGGTGGATCAACGTACATGGAAGATTCAGAAACGGGACAGTGTTCGCCATCACCCAGGGATTTATCTACGGACAGCTTGCCGAGACAAAGACATGCCGTTGCGGTCTGGACGCAATCGGCACAAAAGGTGTAGTCCGCATGCAGCATGATTTCAAAACCGTTCGCATCGAGTTCCACGGAGTGGACCGTACGGAGGTGAAAGAGGGGCCGTACGGCGGAAAGAAAATCGACATTATGTGTGATCGTTTTGCCCGTGCGCTCGATACCGGCGAACTCGGTCGATTGCCGACCGCCCGGGACAGTGTTATCGCGTCCGAAGTGTCCCAAGCCATGCTGGAGGCAGCTTCGAAAGCCGATCCTCCGTGCGTAGGAACTGCGAAGGAGATGGAGGAGATACTCGCCCACCGACGCAACGCGCCGATGTGTACATAGTATCACAGAGACATTTGGCCAGACATTCGCGTTTTTCCCTTTTATAGCCTAAATCAAGCGATTCCGGTCGATTAAGACTCCCGTACGGCAGGATTGGCTTGTGACTATCGACAATTAAAACTTAAGCAACACGACGTGCAGAAATAATTGTCGCTAATCAGGCTTGAGAAATAGGTGCGGAATTGCTTGCTGCGACTCATGATTTGCCTTTGTAATGGATATGTTTCATGCAGCATCTATGTTGACAAAACGGGGTTAATATATCGGCAAGTCTGCAGAGAGGAAGCATAAGTGTGCAGGTCATTTTACGTAGGAGGTATTATCGCGCGGGATAAAATAACCGACCCGAACAATCAGCTATCTGCGACCGCCCCGTCGGGAAAGCGGTGAGGGTGTCGGATTTTCGGTTCGTAGGGATGCTTTTCGGCAAACTCTTCGTTGAGCTCAACGCCCAGACCTGGCCGGTCCGGCGGAAGTGCGAATCCGTTCTCGTATCGTATACCGGCGCCAAAGAACAATTCGTTCCAATACGGCGATAGACCGCTACCCAATTCCAGCAGCGTAGCGTTTGGTGTGCACATGCAAACATGCAGGGAAGCCAATGCGCACACCAGGCTGTTCGGATTATGGGGCATCAGCTCAATACGGAATACTTCGGCCATCGCCGCCGTTTTCTTCATCTCACTGATCCCGCCGCAACGAATTACGTCCGGCTGAATGTAGTTGACAAGATGTCGAGCACATATCTCGCCGAATCCAAAGCGGGTGTTGATGCGTTCTCCGGTAGCAAGCGGTACAGAAGTCAAAGACCGTAGTAAAGACAGCTCCCCAATATCCTCGACCTGCGTTGTTGCGTTGCGCGCCCCGAGACATAGACGGTTGCATTTAAAATGGCACTTAGT
>CAYLZA010000060.1:0-9147 GCA_964387575.1 uncultured Spirochaetales bacterium
ATAAATACCGCTTCTATCGACGCGAAACACTCGAATGAAGATGCGATTGCACCGTTTAGCGTCTGGGTCGACGAGTACGGAGATCGGATCGGTAATTTCGGTGGTATCGACACGGATGTGTTGTGCAGACCGGATCAACACGAAATTGAAGAATACGTACTCCGAGTACTCTCCGTGGCATCAGGAACCGGGGGATTTGCAATAGGGTCGGGTAATTCCATCCCCGACTATATCCCCGCGGAAGGCTATCTTTCGATGGTGCGCACGGTGTGTAACAACCGCGAATAAGGTTGGGTGCGATTTCTCCGACCTGACCCCTTCCGAGCGGGCCGGCAGTATTTGCCGGGCCGGGGCCCCGTCCCAACACGCATAGGCTGAATAATTCTCGGAATAATTCCTGGTTTTCGCTTCCAGTTGCTTGACGAATAGACTAAAGAATGGGATAATCACTTAACAATCAATAACACCCGGATTATCTGAGTAGACCGACGAAATGCTTATTACGGGCGAGATGCGTCCGTCTAAATATATTCACCTATTAAGGAGTTTAACATGGCAAGTGTTAAAGGTACGCAAACTGAAAAAAATCTCATCACCGCCTTCGCCGGCGAGTCTCAGGCTCGGAATCGTTATACCTACTTCGCAAGCAAAGCTCGCAAAGAAGGATATGTTCAGATTTCGCTTATCTTCGAAGAAACCGCCAATCAGGAACGCGAGCACGCAAGCCGGTTCTTTAATTTTCTGGAAGGTGGCGACGCCGAGGTAAGCGCAGCGTTTCCGGCAGGGATCGTAGGATCAACCGCAGACAATCTGAAAGCCGCCGCCGCAGGTGAGCATTACGAATGGACCGATATGTATCCCGGGTTTGCAAAAGTTGCCCGTGAAGAAGGCTTCGAAGCTGTTGCGACTGTTTTCGAGAATGTATGCATCGCCGAAAAGCAGCACGACAAACGATATAGCGATCTTTTGACGAACGTAGAAAACGGTACCGTTTTCAAGAAGGACGAGCCGGTCGTATGGCGCTGCATCAATTGTGGCTATCTGTTCGAGGGAACCGACGCTCCTCAGGCGTGCCCCGCCTGTGCGCATCCACAGGCATACTACGAAGTGCTCGGAGAAAACTGGTAGTCCGAAGGATTTCGTCTTTCCGCTCGAGGGTCCCCGTTCGGGGTCCCTCGCTGCCGGTCACGGCATGAGTGGAGAATATCTGAGCATATTCGCAGACATGGGAATCGATTCGCTCGAGCCGTTGGAACCTCCTCCGTATGGGGACAACGATCTGGCGGCGGCGAAGTGCGCCGTCGGTGAGCGAATGCTTCTTTCCGGAAATATCGTCGCGCAAGATTTTCTGTTTGCCGAAGACGACGAAATTGAGGACGCGGTTCGAAAGGCGGTTCGTGCCGGGCGCCCAGGCGGGGGATTTACGCTGCGTTGCACGAATACCTACTTAGGGAATAAACGGGGTTGCGCGGCTTGCGGACATACGTAGCAACAATCAAAGAACAGGTAGATCAGTATAACGAACAGGGATATACGATTTTTCGCAATGTGCTCGACAGTAATCTCGTCGATGAGACACGTGCACACATAGACTGGCCGTTGATCGTACGCGAATGATTCAGACCGATGGCGCCGGGGACTTACGATTCGCTATATCCCCGCTACGACCAGGATCATCAAAGAATCACCGAATCCCGATATAAAGGCCTCCGGTACCAGTGCCGACGGCAAACCGTTTCCAAGCGCATTCTTTCTCCGTGGCAATCCGAGTGAGCACGCCAATATCTATAATCCATGGCCGAAGTTCCGCCCCGAAACCAGCATGCGGTTCGAGGGTGCCCAGAAGTGGAATCGTAAAGCGGAAGCGTGGAACGAGCGGCACAGGTCGCTCTACGCGTAGTGGTTACCGCCGCCGCATCTCACGACGGCCCGTTGTCAACCTGAGCGGGCGCCGCCGGCACCCATTGGTCCGCTTTGCGGACCAGACCGTATGTCGTCCTCAGATGAGACTCGAGCCCGGAATGCAGCATCTCGGCAACCGGAAGAATATTTTCTACCGGGTTCGAGCGGACCGGAAACCGAGCGTCGTCGAGCCTGATCCCGCTGGTTAGAAAGTTCTCGATGAGAAGCTTGACGGCGAGAAATCGTTCAGACTTATTCACGGCGAATATTATCGGGTCCGGGAGCATTCCGATCACCTCCCACGTAATCTGCTCCGCCTGAGAGTAGCGGCCGGCGTCCTTATCCTGATCGCTCAATCGGACCGGAAGCGACTTCGAAATACGATCGATATGCTCGACGAGATATGAGAGATCGAATAAACCGGTTGCGCAGTTGAAGAGGATTTTCTTCCCCTGTTTTTCGGCGGTAAACACTTCGTCCTTCGAAATAGCCGGGCCGATGTCAACGCATGTCAAATGACCGGCGGTGTTGCGAACGAGGATTCCGCCTTTGACATCTACGGCGGTTCTATATGCAAAATCGAAACCCGCCACATGACCCGACAGCGCGAGAAGTGCGAGCGATACGGTGTTGACGGTGTTTCCGAGATTGTCCACATTGCCGAATTGAATAAATCGTTTTCCGGATTCATACAGGCGGGTAAACACATCGGACAAAACGGAGAAACATTGTCCATGTCCGCCGGGTAGGGGAAGCAGCCGTCCCTCTTCGCCATAGGCGCGACTGAACAACTCCCTCGGTTCCCCCTCCTCGCTGTGCGTAAGCGCACCGATCATCGGTTGGACTCCCGTTTCCACATCCGTGATATCGATCCCGGTCTCCTCGATGAGTGGTTTGAGATACTCGCTTTCCCGATACGCCGAGTACGCTTTTTCGATTTCTTCGTTGTTGTGCACGCTGGTCATCTGAAACATCGGGAAGAGACCTTTACCGCTTTCTCCGAGCTCTCGATTCCGTCGTTTCGTTGCAAGCAGAAGAGATCTCATTTTGAGCTCGAGAAAACTCGGACCGGCCTTTCCGTCGGATGCATAAAAGGCCGACGTGATTCCCTTCGGCATTCCGCGGAGCTCAGGTGCGATTGAATCGAAAAGATCCCGGTATAATGAAAAAACTTCGCGATCGAATGATTCGTTTTTGGTACGATCCGCATAACTCGTAGCCGACCCACCGTTGAGCACCCCATAGGAGAGCTTCGGCAGTAAAAACAAACCGATACGATCGAGTGCATCCCGGCTCGCAATCAGCGAGTTTCCTTTGCGTTCGAGCAGTGTAAAGAGATCATCCGGAATCCGGTGCTCTGCAAACGCCTGTTTTGCGGCCGATATATCCAGCTCCCACGAATCCCGTTCGGTCATATCGACAATCGATTCGTCCCGGGTGTCCGGAATTTCGGATATCTTTTCCGGTTCCTTCGACGCCTCTCCGCGGTTTACCCGATCGAGAATCCCGAGCGTACGTTTCGGATCGATCCCCGCTTTCCGCAATGTTTCCTCGTTGATCTGTGTTTCGCTCAATGTCTTTACCTCGTTTGTTGTAGTCTGATAGTATCAGGCGTCGAACAGCTCCGCCACCCGGAGGTCGGGTTTTGGCTTTTTTACGGCAGACATCATGAATACAACCTTTTATCTTGATTTCGATGGCGTCATATGCAATTCGATCAACGAGTGCTTTGTAAGCTCATGGTATGCATATTTCGAAAACACGCACGACGCCGTTTCTCTGCCACATCGGCGCGTATTTGAACGTCTTCGCCCCTATATAAGACGGGGCGGCGACTACATGGTGCTTCACTATTGCATCGACAATGGGATCGAACCGGAGGGACAGGAGGAATTCGATCGCGTTCTCCGTTCGCTCGGCGAGGAGAAGCTCGATCGTTTTCATGAACAGTTTTATGATGCCCGAAGGTATCTGCTCGAAAACGATCGGGAGTATTGGCTTTCGCTCAACAAGCTCTACCCGGGAATCCGGTCGTTTCTCGAGGATGTGCGTGACCGGACCGCTATCATTACGACCAAAGAGGTATCATTCGTCCTTGAAATTCTTTCGTTTCACGGCGTAGCGTGGGAGGAAGAACGGGTGATTTGCTCGGGAAAACGACGTAAGCTCGATGTTATTCATGAGAAGCTCGGCCCTTCCACCGAAGATTCGGCGCTTCTCATCGATGATCAGATCGACCACCTGATCGGAGAAAAAGACGCCCGTATTTTCGTGTATCTCGCCGAGTGGGGATACGTAACAGCGGGGGCGCTCGAGAGCTCAGAGGTTCCGGTGATCCGTCTCGAGGAGCTTCGCTCTCTCTTACGTTGAGTGTTCGTCCGCACCGCCGTCCATCAGAAGAAAGCTGAGCTCTTTTTCGGATACCACATCGGTTGTCTGGTCGGAATCCACGGTCGATTCCGAAATGAGCTTTAGGATTTCACTTCGGTGAGACCGTTGATTTTGCGCCATTTCGCGAAATCTCGCAAAAAACGGCTCGAGCTGTGACGACAGGGCGTGCTCTCCGTTTGTTATGGAGTCGAGAACTTCAGCAAAGCGGGTTTTGGTCCGGAGGATCTTCCGCAGATGCTCCGCACGCTGAATGAGACGCTCCGCTTCCCGAAGCGATCCATAGATGATAGAAAGAGCATTCTCTACGAAAAATACATCTTCTACGGTTTTGTCGAGAAACAAGTCGGCCGATATATCGAGCTTGCTTCCCATTCCCACATTGTTTATAACTTCATCAAGGTAGTAAAGATTTTCATCGTAAAACATAGTATTACCTACCGGTACAATTATTAGAATCGGTCGTTTTGCCGTTATACTGAAGTCAGCACGACTTGACATTGCATCGAGCGCGTGGTACGTTTCGCGAACCTTCTTATCCCGTACATCAGAAACGGGATCGTACAAGTCCAGAGGGAGGAGACATGAGAGAGTACGAGGCCGTATTCGTCTTCCGTGCGGAAGATGAGTTATTTAATCAGGGCAAGAACCTTGTCCAGGAACAATTCAAACAGTCAAATGTGTCCATCGTAAAAGAGGACGATCTCGGCGTTCGCGATTTGGCGTATTCGGTAAAAAGTGAAGACCGGGGTCACTACTATCTGTACGTAACACAAGCCGAATCCGAAACCATGAATCAACTGAACGAGTCAATCCGGCTCGTCGAGCCGGTATTGAAGCACCTATTCGTACGAAAGACGTAGGGGGTGTAGCATGGCCGACATAAATCGGGTTGTTCTTGTCGGTAGGCTTACCAGAGATGCGGAGCTCCGATATACGAATACCGGCACGCCCATTTGTCGCTTTTCACTTGCAATAAACCGAAGACGCAAAAACGGCGACCAGTGGGAAGACGAAGCGAATTTCTTTGACGTTGTTTTATTCGGAAGACAGGGCGAAGCTATCAGTAAATACATGGTCAAAGGGAAACAGGTCGGAATAGATGGTGAGCTCCGTCAAAACCGGTGGGAACAGGACGGGCAACGAAGAAGCAAAGTCGAAATAACCGCTTTCAACGTGATGTTACTCGGCGGTGGACGAGGTGGCGGTGGAGACTTTTCCGGCGGATCGCAGAGCCAGGGAGGAAGCTCCTCCGGAGAGCAGTATGATGATTCCGCCGGCGGTTCCGACGATTTTGAAGATGACATCCCATTCTGAAGTGGAGGAAGAATACAGTGTCGAGTGAAGATACAAGCAGCACGACGAATCGATCGGACGCACGGCCGGGAGGCAACAGAAGCTACGGCGATCAAAACCGAGGCGATCGTAGCGTCCGAAGCGATCGAGGGGATCGTAGCGACCGAGGTGATAGAGGTTCATCGGGAGACCGGGACCGTGGAGATTCCCGTTCTTCGTACCGAAGGTCTCGTCCCTTTTTCAGAAAAAAAGTCTGCAGGTTTTGCACGCAGGGACTGGTGGCGGACTACAAGAATCCCGATTCTCTCAGACGATTCGTTACGGACCGGGGAAAGATACTTCCGCGCCGAATAACGGGGAACTGTGCAAAACATCAGCGTACGCTGGCAATGCACGTCAAACGGGCACGAGCGCTTGCGCTTCTGCCGTTTGTAAAAAACTAGCTCGAGGAACGAGTATCCGCATAAGCTATGACTATCCCTAAGTGGAGAGGAGAATGGACGGAAGTCGCCGCAATCGCGGTTGTTTCGTACTTTCTCTATCAGATCAATATGCTGATACTCTTTCTCATTCCCCTCGAAATTCTGTATGTGCGAAAACCGGGACGACCGTATCTCGTCGGTTGTGCGCTCGTTTTTGTTGCGACCGCGTTGACGGGTGTAATACGGATACAGGCTATCGAAGAGATTCGGCTCAGAAACGGTTTGATCGCGCTGGAGATAGCGCTGCCGGCGGTATTCGTCGGAGGAATCGCGGCAGTAAACACACCGTGGCCGAAAACTGGTATTTCGAGAAGATTGTTGAAACTTCTCGGAACAGCGGGTGCTTTCGGGCTCGTGAGTATTCCGGCAATTCTCTATTTGTCCCGGAATACGGAAATCGAACGTATTATCCAAATGCAGATCGAGACGTTCGTACAGATGTTTCGACGTGCCGCCGAGTCCGATCCGGAGCTCTCGGTCGGAGCCGTTGATATTCTCGGTAACACTGAAGAGGTCGCCGAATACATCAAGGAAACGGTGCTTCGAAATTTCGTGTTTTCGTATTTCGTGTTATTGTCGGGGAGTATCTGGATAGGAGATCTTCTCGGGTTCCGGACACTCGGCAAAAAAGCGCGGCATCTTTCGCAATTTCGGGTTCCGGAAAACGGCGTTTGGGTGCTGATTACCGCATGGGCGGGTGTATTGCTCGACGTGGTTGTCGGTATCGGAGCCTTGCGATACCTGTTCTGGAACCTGGGAATGATCGCGCTCTTTGTTTACGGTATGCAGGGGCTCGGTATAATCCGGCATTATTTTGATAGCCGGGGAATAGCCGCGTGGATGAGAGTGATGCTATGGATCGGTGTGATCCTTATATTGTTTTGGCCCGGGATAAATTTGATTGTGATTTTAGGTATTCCCGGAGTCGGTGTATCGGAGATCTGGATAAATTATAGAAGTTCCAAACGGGAGTAGGAATATGAAAAGCGTTAAAATTATACTCAACGAAGACGTGTACAATCTCGGCGAAGAAGGCGATGTATGCACGGTCGCGCCCGGATATGCGCGCAACTATCTCATTCCGAAAGGATACGCGGTTGCGTACAACAGGAGAAACGTTGCGATATTCGAAGAGAGGAAAGCCACAATTGAAAAGCGGAAGAATGAGAAACGCGATGCGGCCCTCAGCGATAAGGAACGTATCGAGAATCTTCGTCTCGATTTCGAGATGCCTGCGGGCAGCTCGGGTAAGCTATTCGGATCGGTAACGAATCAGAATATCGCCGAGCGGCTTATGCAGGAAGGGATTAACATCGAACGTAAAAAGATCGAGGTTCCCGGCCATACCATCAAGATGACCGGCGAGTACTCGGTTACGATAAAGCTCTACGCAGACGAGTCGGCTGAGTTGCCGGTGGTTGTACGTGCGGAAGGATCGGAGCCCGAAACCGGTAAGGACGAGGAAAAACAGGAGAGCAAAGAGGAACCCGTTCCAACGCCGCTCACTGCGGAATCGGACGCTGATACCGCCGATGAAGCGCAGGCGGAATCTGATCAAGTTGATACCGATGCTGAATCTCTGGATACCGAGAATGAAGAGATCGGAGAATCGGAGGATCGAGAAGCCGCGGGTGATTCGACCGAAAAAGTAGAATAGCCCGAGGATCCCGACACACCATGGCGGTCGAGGATCTCAAAGACAGAGTACCACCAAACAACGAAGAGGCTGAGCGCGCAACGCTCGGCGCGCTCCTCCTCGATGCCGAAGCACTCTCCACGGTGCTGCGTTTTCTTAGACCCGACGATTTTTACCGTAATGCCCATCGTCGTGTTTTCGAGGGCATTATCAATCTCTTTCAACGCGGCGACGTAGTCGATCTCATCACGCTTACCGACGAGCTCAGATCACTCGGCGCACTCGATACAAGCGGCGGAAGCGCCTATCTATCCTCGCTGACTTCCTCAGTGCCCACGAGCGCCAATGTCGAGTATTACGCTCGCATCGTACAGGGATGCAGCATTCGACGTGAGCTTCTCAAAATATCGCACGAAATAATCGCCACCGCGTTTAATCAGTCACTCGAGAGCCGGTATATCATCGAGGAAGCGGAACGAAAGATATTCGAAATTACCGATCGACAACAAAAAGGAGCCTACAGAAGTGCCGGCGAGATCGTGACGCTTACCATAGAAGCTATCGAACGGCTCTATCATACCAAAGACAACTATACCGGAGTCCCGAGCGGATATTCCGATCTCGATAATATGACGAGCGGATTTCAGGATTCGGAGTTTATCATTGTCGGTGCCCGACCATCGGTCGGTAAAACCGCGTTTGCGTGCTCGATGGCCGCTAATATGGCGATTCATCACAATATCCCGGTCGGTTTCTTTACCCTCGAGATGTCGGATATGGCGCTCATGCAGAGAATCATCGCCGCGGAAGCTCGAATAAGCAGCCAGAAGATCAGGACCGCACTGCTTACCCCCGCGGACTTCAACAGCTTGACCGATGCCGCCGCACGTATCTATGAAGCCCCGTTGTATATCGAAGATACTCCCAATATGAAGCTCCTCGATCTGCGAGCCCAGGCCCGCAGAATGATAACTCAGCACGGAGTGAAAATCGTATTTATCGACTATCTCACGCTCATCTCTCCCGAGCGGGAAGGGAACATGCAGCGACATGAGCAAATTGCAGAGATATCACGGTCGCTCAAAGCGCTTGCTCGGGAATTGAAGGTACCGATAATCGCACTTTCTCAGGTACGGAGGGAGACCGAAGGGAAACGACCGTCCTTGGCCGATTTGCGGGAATCCGGCTCGATAGAGCAGGATGCGGATGTGGTGATTTTCCTGCATAGAGAACGCAGCTTTGACCGGGATCAGGACGACCGGGTCAACGACGTGGAAACCGAAGTGATCGTTGCCAAACAGCGTAACGGCCCCGTGGGAACGATTAACCTTGCTTTTCTGCCTCAGTATACGAAGTTTGAGCAACTGTCTACCGAGCGTGTTTGAGGACAGGAATTCGCATTATGAACCGTTGGCACGGTTTCCCACTACCATACCCTTTTTT
>CAYLZA010000061.1:0-2023 GCA_964387575.1 uncultured Spirochaetales bacterium
ACCTCGTCGATGATCTGTTCCGGCGACATCGTATCGAGCGCCTTGACCAGTGCCGAGTAGCCATCCACCGAAAGATAATCCTCGATGCTCGTCGGATCTATCCTGCCGTTCCAGGCGAGGACGATTCGGTGTTGTGATTTGTAAAACGGTATTTCTTCTTCCGATACGGCTTTCTCGCCTGTTGCCGGGTCCTCATACAGCAGACGATCGACCCTACGGCCGCCTATCACCGTTTCCCGTACGATTTCTTCCACATCCGGTTCCTCGACGCCTCTGTAGAGAATATTGTCCGGCTGGATGATAACGATAGGTCCCTCTTCGCAGAGCCCGTGGCATCCTACGCATTTTGCTTCCACGGTAAATGCAGGATCTTTTTGCGTTCCGATCTCTTCCGCTGCCTCGGTAAAGAGCTCGTAGAGCCGTTTCGATCCTTTTGCCGCACATCCCGTTCCGATGCATACCCGAACCGATTTGTCGAAAGCTTTGCGTTTTTTGATCTGCTTTCTATATTTTTCGAGCCCGGCTGTGCCGGAAACTCGTTCACGCGTCCGGTTTTCTACACTCATTTGTCTTCTCCCCCGTTCCCATCGCTTCCGTCGTCCGTTTCCCCCGGCAACTCCCGAAGCAGATCGAGTGCCGAGTCGACCGAAACCCCGTCATGATACTTCCCGTCTATGATCATCACCGGAGCCAGAGCACAAGCGCCGACGCAGTTGACCGCCTGGAGTGTGAAGAGCTTGTCGGCGGTCGTGCCGCCCGGTTCGATACCGTATTCCTCGCAGATCGCCTCCGAGATTTTTCCGGCGCCTTTGAGATGGCAGACCGTACCCATACAGAGCGTTACCTCGTGCCGGCCTTTCGGCGCGAGACGAAACGATGAATAAAACATCGCCACACCGTACACCCGACTCAGCGGGATATCGAGCGTCTTCGCCAATGCCCTCAGCTCGTCGGCGGGAAGAAACCCGTGCTCCGCCTGGATATCCTGCATCATCGGAATCAGCATTCCGCTGTCGTTTTCGTACTCACGGGCGATTGTCTCGGTCGATCGTTCACTCATAGCATCCTCCGTCTTTCGGTCGATGTGATTTATGCGGTTTCAACGGTTACTTCCTTATCTCGGCTTCTCAGCTCATCGGCAATCTCCCTGACGATACCCGCTCGTATCCCCAGCTCATGCGGAAGATCGGGATTCTGATGCGCCGGGTTCAGGGCGGTCCCGACAATGAAGTGGATGTGATCTACATTGAGCATGAGCCGGAGCAGACTCGCAGCACCGTCGGCTCGAAACCTGATCGCATCCCGCTGTATTCCTGAAGCGAGCATCTCGTTTACCCGTGTGAGCGTGAGAATCCCTTCTGAAACCAGATCCACCCCGTTGATTCGTGCCATCGGCGGTACTTCGGAGGTCATGCTGCTCAGATCGACCTCGAGCGGTACCCCGAGATGCCGGGCAACGATTTTCGCCGTCGTTCCTCCACAGACAGCCCGTTTCCCGGTGATGTCCGCGAATTTTCGAACCACTTCGGAGTCTTTGCTTCTGTCCTCCGGTGGGCCGGTCAGCACGGTAGCGATGAGCTTGTGCCGAACCTTTACGACCGCGATGCTGACATCATCTCCCGGGTTTCCCGCGTAGAGCTCACCGACGGTTTCCGCCATCCTCTCCGCAAGGGCTTCGGCGGTGAGATCGTAATGGGCCTTCTTTGCGAGAAAGCGCGCCGCCTGGTCCCATCCCCATCCGAGCGGATAGATTCCGCCGATTCCGGCGTTGAGCACGCCATCCGAGACGAATACCACCCAGTCGCCTTCCTGCAAATGAACGACGCCCTCGTAGACCGTCTTGTCTTCGATTTGTCGTTCCTCGAACTCGACCTGCATCACATCCCTGTTTCGCAACAGAATAACGTTCGGGCTGTCGAACTCTACGATCCGCGCCTCTCCGTGGGTAAAAAACTGGGCGATGGCGAACGTGCTGTATGCGAGCTTGCGAACATTGCATACCGGAAGTGTCTCGCCGAGGGTC
>CAYLZA010000061.1:2033-9146 GCA_964387575.1 uncultured Spirochaetales bacterium
AGCGGCAGATCGTCCTCGAGCATACGCATGATTATCGCCGTCGTGAGCGTAGCGAGGATATTCGCCTTGACGCCGCTTCCGAGTCCGTCGGAAAGAGCGAGCGTAATCGAGTCCGGCTTTTTTGTGATTACCACACTGTCCCCGCAAAGCTCTTCGCCCCGTTTGCGAAGCTGTTTCGTTCCCGCTTCGTAGTAGAGCTTCATTCGGATTCTTCCTCGAAAAGAGACATCAGCTTGACGAGCAGAGCCTTTGTCTCCGCCGTTGTCTCACCGAGAAGACGCGCAATCTCCTGTGCAGTCTTCATCTGTCTCGAAATGACTTCCTGCGCCCGCGCGAGCGTCTGCGCCCGGAGATCCCGATAGTGCTCTTTCGCCTTCTCTTCCTCGGAAATATCGATAAATATTCCGCAATACAGATCTTCTCCCTCGATCGGGAAAAGCCCCACCCGGAAGCTCACATCGTGATCGGGGATGCTTTCCTTCACCATGAGATTGCTGCCTTTTTCGATTACCCGTTCAAAACAGTCGCTGTGGACGAATCGGGACGCCGGTTTCCCGAGAAGCTCCTCCCCCCGGCAGTGAAACATATCGAGAAACGCGGGGTTTACGAACTGGATATGTGTTTCCCGGTTTACCAGGAGGACTCCGTTCGGCGTCTGTTGAAGAATCGCGCTGATATACGGTGTCGAAGTCTGACGATCACTCATCGATATCCTCACGGGTGCCCCCCTTCAACGGCTTGATAATCTCACTGCGAAATGTTTCCACAGCGTCGTCGACGGTGTCACTCGTTATCGGTTTGTCACCGATTTGCCAGTTGAGACCTTCTCCGCATCGTTCCATGCAGAACGATCCCTGCAATTCGACCTGTTGTTCGAGATGCGCTTGCTTGATCATTTCATTGAGCCTCATGATGAGCTTCCGCGCGCCTTTGATGTGGCAGGAGCTTCCTACGCATACGGTGACGGTCGTCATAGTGGTTTTACTCCATGCGCCGGTCGCCGGGGCCGGCGATAATCCGCCGAAAAATCGGCCGGCGCAGAGGGTTTTGACGTTGAGCCGGCGCATCGATACACGAGAGCCTTGAAACAGGCTATTGAACGTGTGAAAGGATGTTCGGCGCGAAAGAAAGAGGCCCGCAGCCTGCCTTCGCGTGCTCCAACACTCTCCATTTTTCTCTCTGCCTTGAAAATTGCATTACGAGAACGGATATCTGAGACTGATCAAGCTGTTTACCAAAGATACTGTAATTTCAGATACGGTATAATTATAAACCGGATTCGGCACGCGCGCAAGAAAAACGAGTAGGAAGGGAACGATTATTTCGAGACGACCAAGAGATCACGATATAATGAGTGTGCATGAAAGAACGGGTCCATCTACTCGACGGCTCGCTGACGATCCACTCGGAAAAAGGCAGCGGGACCGTAGTATTGCTTATGGTTCCGGTATAGACTCGTATTCAACGGAGTAGTCGTCGCCTGCGGGTAGCCGGCACGGCACCGGCCGGCTACCCGATCCAGACCGGGCTCGACCATGCGAGATGCCCGTTGTGCTGACGTACACGAACGTAGTAACAGTCGCCCGTATCGTTTTCGCTGCGTTCATCGACCCACTCGACTTCAGCGCTGTATTCGGCGGGAGTAACGATTCGATGAACGATAAAACTCTCGGACGTGAACACTCCGGTAAATGATACCTCGTTGTCGTCAAGCAGCTTGTTTACCGGGATCTCCCGTTTGACTTCGGCCGGTTTAGTTGTCTCGACGATTATCCGCGCATTGGGATCCGCCTCGATATCGAGGACCAGTGATTTGGTCGGATCTTCGAGGTACGCTTCTCTCCGTGATGTAAAAGAAGTCAATCGGATCTCCTTTGATGACACCATCCGGAGCCGATCACGCAGATCTTCTTCATACGGACCGGTTTGGAAACAGCCTTTGGCGTCGAGAAATCTGCCGTTTTCTATAGTGACTTTCACCTCCCAATTACATGTGCGCGCCAGATCGAGCGCAGCCCACGGCCCCCACCCGTATTGAAACCTGCATTTGAACCGACGCGGTAATTCGATGTCATCGGGGAGGTGATCTTCCGGAAAATATCGCTTTATTACTCGACCGTTTCTTACGAGCTCCACCATGTGAATCGAATCCTGCCCGAGGACCGAGACATGAGCTTTTCGCACTTTTGTGGCCGGAAGCTCGGCTCCCATCGGTTTACCGTTCATCGTGTACTCGAGTCGAATACGATCTCCGGTCGCGGCGTATGCCCTCCGGTTTCTGATCGCGTCGAAAATCGCTTCTGAGGATAGATCGCTCGTCCACGCGCCGACCACTCCTTCTCCATAGGCGCCCGGATATCCGAAGTGATCATCCGTTGAGGCCACGAACCCGAATCGTTTCCCCTGTGCAAGCTGGTATTGGATCGTATTCGATGTCGATCTGCCGCTGTTGCTGTGGAGAATCATCGGATATGGAGCTCGATCCGATTCGGTACATCCATGCTCGGAAAATATCTCTACCACCGGTGTTACGTCGGGACGGAAACAATCCCAGTTCGCGCCGCGCCATCCCTGTTTG
The DNA here is from genome assembly GCA_964387575.1 of uncultured Spirochaetales bacterium. Classification (GTDB taxonomy): domain Bacteria; phylum Spirochaetota; class Spirochaetia; order ARS1246; family ARS1246; genus CAYLZA01. The sequence goes on from CAYLZA010000061.1 coordinate 4,612, forward strand.
TACGCCACGTGATGTGGAATCGCAAAAGCCTTTTTGCGTGCCGCGAAATCGAGCAGATCGGGAGCGTTGTCCGGCAGATACAGATCCGGTTGATCTTCGGGGAATATCACACAGTAATCTCCATACATGCTCGAGTGCCACTCGTATCCGAGAAAGGCCACAAACGAAACGTCGTTTGCCTCCTTGATCAGTCGACGCGTTTTCGGCCAATGATCCGAATGTACCTTGAAGCCGTTTACCCATTTCATATGTCTATCCCCGGGCATTTCCGGCAGATCGTGCCACGACGCATGACCGGTAAAAGCAAAAAAATCGAGATGCTCACGCGCGACATCGATCGAGCGCTCGAGCGAGCCTTTTGCATATCCGATTGCATTGTGATTGTGGATATCACCCCAAAACAACTGATAGCTCTTGCCGAGCTCGGTTTTGCCGAGGATTTGTCCATTGGAACTATTTTTTTTATTCATTTCGCTCTCTCCTGTATTCGGCCCTTTGCAGCACGAATCGGTGTGCGTGAACTGTATACGGATATCGGCGTCTCGTGAAGCCGTTATATCGGCCCACATGTCCGGTAGCGGCGCCGGGAAACGGCATCAGTAAGTGGAGTTCATATAAGCACATTTGGAACTCCTAAAACGATACAATGTGGGGTTGACAATAAAATAAAAACATGTAATACTCTATACAGCTAACCTGAGCGAAATATTATACCCACAGACGGAATAGTACGCACAGATCATTATGAATAATATTATCACGCAACCTTGTTGCGTGTATAAATAATTCTTTATATTTAAGGAGGTGCGATATGATTAACACGATAAGGGGTCAGGTTAGCTGACTTCGCGGGCTGCTCGTCTCGATGACGGGCAGCCCCTTGAGTTCCCGCTCCTCTCCAACCGTATCAACGTCTTCTTCCCTGCATTCGGTATTAATTCACCACCTTAAAAATAGCGTCAAATTTCCATTGACAGCCGCACTCACACACTCTATGATCTTCGATCATCCAATTCAGCCATCATATCGCTGTTCCTATAGTGGATGTGACGGCGTTTTTTCCCGGTCGATGCCGGTGCCATAGGGCACGAGATGTGCGGATGTAGTGGATAAAAAGATGAGAACAGAAAATAGGACCGTCTGGAGAAAATTTCGATACGTTTCAAAGCACATTTCGGTGCCGGTCCTGGTATTCATGATAATGGCCGTTTTACCCGGATACAGCCAGGATGCTGAACGGATTCTATCGGACGCTACGATTTTCGGAACAGCGGACACTGCCGTAATCACGGCGGAACTGAACATAGAAAAAGGTATCCGTCGACAGAGCCGGACGGCTGAGATATTTACCGAAGAAAACGGAAAAGGGACACGCAAAATTTTCGCGCAGATTATAGACCCGCCGTTTCTCAGCAACATGCGGTTTCTCGTTTTACAACGTGGTCCGGATCCGGCTGATACCGATCGATGGATTGCAACGTCGTTAGGAGTAAGAAAAGTCAAGGGCGAATCGACCGGTGAAACGCTGTTCAATTCGGATTTTACGTTGGAAGAATTATCGGGCTTCGTCGGGACCGACTATGACGCACGATACGTAGGCCGGGAAACGGTCGACGGGTACGAGACAAATGTAATACGGGCGAGCGTCGAAGGCTCGGGTGCAGGTTATGATTCGTTTGTTCTGAGAACCGATCGAGTAACGAAGATTATCGTCTGGATTGAGTTTTTCCAACAGGATGAGCTTATCAAGGAATATATGCTTGTAGAGACCGATATGCAGGATGATATTATATATACAAAAAAATGCCGGATGATAACGGTACGAGGGAACGGGAAAACCGAGCTTACCGTTCAATCAATTTCGTTTCCAGACGATATTCCGGATGAGCGTTTCGACGAGACGAGCTTGAAATAATCAACATCAGTTTGTTTATATCGTGTTGTTTTGATTTTTCGTAGGTAATCGTTTTAACTGGAAATACAAGTATATCTGGAGGATGAAGTGTCGAGTACTACGTTTTCTGAGAGAAAAACTGCGGGTCTGATTAAAGGGGCTTTGCAGCTTTCGAGCTATCACAAGATCATGAACGATCTGTACGAGGAGGTTCTCGGCGAGCATTGGATGGTCCACTTTCCGTACTATGGCGGGAGAACCGATTCGCTTATGGACGGTCAGGTCAATCTGACCGAGGCGTGTCTGAAGTATTTTCCCGGCCTGGAAGGAAAAAAGCTTATAGAAGTCGGATGCGGTAACGGCGTGCAGTCGATGTATACGTTGGAACATCATCGTCCCGCGTGGGTTACCGGACTCGATTTCAATCCGGACAACGTCGAGCTTGGCGCGCGTATTGCGCGGGAAAAGAAATTGACGAATATCGACTTCGTCGAAGGAGATGCGCAGGACATGTCGATGATACCCGACAATAGCTACGACTGCCTGCTGAACGTCGAGAGTGCCTTCCACTATTCCGACAAAAATGCGTTTTTCAGAGAGATCTACCGTATACTCAAACCGGGCGGAGCGTTCGTCATAGCGGATATCCTGATGAAGCCGAACAATCGAAATGCTCTCCTCCGTTGGTGGGAGCGCCGTCTTTCTCAGAACTACTGGATGCTCGACCGATACAAACAAGGGCTTGATGCGTCGGGGCTGCAAGTCACCGACGAAGAGGATATTACTGAACCGATCATCAAAGGATTTGCCACAAACCGACATTGGTTGCGAAAGTATAAATTCAGAGATCCGCTTCGGAAGACGTTTATTATGATTTTTGTAAAGCTTCAGGTGATGCGTCACGTGTATTACTTGAACAATAACTGTTCTTATAACATCTTCGCCGGAAGAAAACCGGCAGATGCTTGAGGCGCGGAGTGGACCGAGCGGGACCTCTCGTTATCAGTGTGTCTAACAAAACGGCGTTATTGAAATTGAGTCGATAAGACGTGAACAACTCTGGTAAACGAATTATCATAACCGGTTCGAGCAAAGGAATCGGTCGCGAAACTGCGGCGTTTTTCGCCGATAAAGGGGCGAACGTTGTTATTAACGGACGCGACGAATCTGCGCTGCATGAGACACAGGATAAACTGTTAAAGCACGGTTTGCAGGTGGAGGCGGTCGCCGGGGATGTGTCCGATCCCGAGTCTGCACGGAGAGTCGTAGCGGATGCGGCGAGTCGTCTCGGCGGTCTCGATGTGTTGATAAATAACGCCGGGATTGCGACTCGCGGTCGATTCGAAGATACGCGACCGGAAGTGTGGGAGCGTGTCATATCGACGAATTTGTTCGGGGCCGTATATATGACGCAAGCGGCCCTCCCGTATATTCGGGCTTCGAAAGGAAGCATCCTGTTTGTATCGAGTCTCGTCGCGTTATGGGGATTTCCGCTGGTATCGAGCTATTCCGCGAGCAAAATGGCACTCAATGGAATAATAGAGAGTCTTCGAAGCGAATTGAATGGTACGGAAGTGCATATCGGCGTCGTATACGTCGGATTTGCGCAAAACGACGAGCAAAAGCGAATACTCGCCGCCGACGGAAGCTCAACGGGACTGGCGCCCCGGGCGTCCGCGATGTCTCAGGAACGTGTAGCCGAATCAATCTATCGAAGCGTCGAGATACGCCGGAACACACGTGTGCTGACGGTGCAAGGGAAACTTCTTTCGCTGACAGTTCGCCTAATGCCGTGGTTGATGCGCTTCGGCGTGCGTCTTTCCTCGCGCAGAATCAACGAATACGCCGAGTAGGCTCAACCGGATACGTTTCCTGATCGGAGCCGTATCTTCATCTCGGGATTGATTGCCAACGCCGTGAAGCTGTTAGCCAGAGCCAGCGCCAGATGAAGCCAGAACGCCGCCCAAATCGTCCCATATTCGAGCGTCAATCCGCACACGAGCAGCCCAAACGGAACGGCGCCGATCGCCTCTGATAGACCTTTTGGGATGTGCGCGAGAACATACAAAGCGATGTTCACGCTCACCGCTACCCATATACCGTAGGGAAGCAGAGCATTGAGCATGAATCCACGGAACATGAGCTCGTACGCGAGAAGATAAAGCGCCCAACTCACTATATTGATAACAATGTGCCATACGTTCCAACGGCTGATCCGCATCTGCGGATACTGAGTAATCAGTTTTCTCTTCCCGGGATTAAGGGCTATAACGGCCACGGCCACACACGAGAGCAGCGCAATAACACCGGATCGACCCCATTCCCAATTGAGAATTAATCCGTAGTCCGACAATCGCATCGGCGTCAAGGCAAAAAGCAGTATTGAAGGTATTACCCCGAGCCCCACGATCTGAACCGTTCGATAGAGCATGTTTCTGAAGATCTCACCGGTAACGGGTCCGAATGAAGTCAGAAAACGGCGACGTAACGATTGAGCGTGAAACACGAAATGGTAGATCGTATATCCAATGCAAAACGACCCGAAAATGATAATGGCCTCTAATCCGGCCGATGTGGGGGCATGCGTAAACACTATAGCCTCTCTTATGTTGAATAACCTATTGTCAGCCTTGGGCATGAC
>CAYLZA010000062.1:0-9143 GCA_964387575.1 uncultured Spirochaetales bacterium
CAACGGGGGCGCTACCCACAAACCGCCTGACCACACTGGTGTGGTCAGGCGGTTGGGATGCACTTTGCTACGGACGGCCCGATAGAATCGGTCACGGTGTTGCATTGTTCGAAGATCCGAAGCTTATTGAACACTTTCTGAAGGAAGAGATCCACATCGAGCTCTGTCCTACGAGCAATCTGATTACCGGGAGCGTCTCGGATATCAAGCGGCATCAGGTACGGCCTGCGCGCGATGTCGGACTCAACTCCAGCATCAACACCGGAACGACTCGGTACCACAGCCGCTCGCTCCCCGAAGGGTCGGAATCTCCACATTTTTCGAAACAGCCCGTGCGACACGACGCCTACGCCGTCGCCAGTTTGCGCTCCATCCTTCGCGAAACCGCAAACGCAAGGAAAGTGAACAACACCCCGATCGCGACCGCGATTCCGAGCTCGAGGAGCGTATCGCGAAGCGGCAGAGCGGAAATGTTTACATCGTAGAGCGGTCCGAGAAAGTAATAGGTCGGAAAGAACATCGAGACCCATCTCGGGACCGTCGGGAAAAGGAACAGAACTGCGGGGGCAAACAGCAGAATACTCGCCGATTTCCACACGCTGAACATCGTCGCCATATCCCTTACGGCGGCTCCGACAAGAAGACCGATCGGGACACAAACCAATGAAGCCACCGCGACGATTACCAGATTCGCGGCCAGCTGAGCGTTGAATCCGAGGTTGAGAATCAGGGTGAGCATTCCGGTGAAGGCTCCGAGGATGAATCCTTCGATACCTTTTGCAAGCGCAAACTCCTCCACTACCGCCGGTGTAATGAGAATTGCCTCTACGGTGCGCTTTTCCTTCTCCTGAATAATCGCGGCGGCCGGAAGGAAAACTCCGGAGAGCGCGACAGCCAGGAACACGAGCAGCGGAACGAGTCGATCTTCGATCGGAACTGTCGGTCCTCCACCTATGATTTCGGTGATCACTTCGACCGGAGCGGGACTTCCGGCAATACCACGGACGAGATCCACCGCGGTAACCGCGAGGATGATTCGGTTCGATGCCAGACTTTCCCCTGAGAGAAAAAACTGAAGCTCCGGGTTCTCTCCCTGCTTTACCGCCTCGTCGAATCCCGACTGAAGGATGAGCCCGGCATCGAAATCGTGCTGCGCTACCATCCTCTTCAACTCCTCCTCGCTTTCGAGCACGGTGGAATCGATTCCTTCGATCTCCTGCACTGCGGAAGAAATCGTCGAATCACCGAGGTCGACTATCCCGAGGCGTGGCTCCGGATCAAACAGATCTCCGAGTACCAGCCGGATTACCAGCGTGATGAGGACCGGAAACGCAATCAACCAGAACAAATACATGCCACGAGGACCTGAGACCACATCTTTGCGAAAAATCGAGAACACATTCTGCATCTTCATAACGTTTTCACCTTCCTGCCGAGGGATAGAACTCCGACCACACCGAAAACGACGCACCACGCTGCAAGCGTTATGAGATGGCGCGCCGAATCGGCCCATCCGGCGTCATTGAAGCTCGTATCCATGATGACTCGTACCATGCTGTACGTCGGTAAAACCTGGACCCACTGCGCCGGTGTACCCGGAAACAAAACCGAAAAAGCCGGTATCGTGAGCGGGATCAGGAATACCATACCCAATAGCATCGTCGCGATGAGGTCTTTACCGGCGGAGCCGGCGATCATCGCGACACCGGTCACGATAATAGCGCCGAGAAACAGCGTGACGAGCACAATGCCTGGCGAAGGACCGAATCCACGCACGAGAAGCAGCACCGCAACTGCTTCGGTAAATGCGACAAAGGTGCCGATTATCCATTTTGCACCGAGAATATCGCTGAGCCGTGCGGGAGACGCGAGGAGCGCAATAACGGTTCTGTTTTGCACCTCCGAGGCGATGAGCGAACCGAGCGCAATCGACTCCATAATGAGGATCATAAATGCGTAGAGCGGACGCATTTGATCGCGAAGCGGGAGCTGCTCACCCGCTCTGTCCCGGCCGAGAATGACCGTCGTCTCCTCCGGCTCGCTTACCGGCAACCGATAGCCCGCTATCGCATAGGCGATCTCCTTTATCATGCTCGACATGGCATTCGAGATTTCCGACGAAAGATTCGGTCGAGCAAATACAGTGACCGTCACCTTTCTACCCTGAGCTACATCTTCCATAAACGTCTCGGGAAAGTCGATTCCGACCTCGATGTCACGATTCTCTACCGCTTCTCGCAGCTCCTCGGCCGACGCGTACGTGGCAATCTCGAGCGCTTCTTCCGATTCACCGGAAAGCTCCGACATCGCTGCAACGAGCCCTTCACCGTGAACGCCCATTGATATCGTCTCGTCCACGTTTTTCGGTAATGCCCAGTAGAGCGTGACGAAAGTAGCTACACCGAGGAATGTGAAAAAAACGAAAAGAAGGTCTCTTGCCATCTGATTGGCGTCCTTGCGGATGATGGCAAATACGATTCCGAACCTCGAACGTTTTTCGTTCATCACGTCAGCTTCCTTCCGGTCATGCGGACGAAAATATCCTCCAACGTTGCTTCCTCGGTATGGATCGTCATCAGGTTTTCGTTTCCCGCAGCCTCACGGAGTTTTTCCGCCGCTTCAGCCGAACCAAGCGGAAGGGAGTGCTCCTGCACCGTATCGCCTTCACGGACACGAATTTTTACCGATCGCGTCCCGTGTTCGAGCTTGAGATTCTCCGGTGTGTCGAGCGCGACAATCCGACCTTCGTTGATAAAGGCGACACGATCGGACAATTGATCCGCCTCGTGCATATCATGGGTCGTAAGAAAAACCGCAGCGCCACGCTCGGCTTCCTGCTGCACGATGGACCGAATCGCCCGAGCGGAAACCGGATCGAGACCATCGGTCGGTTCATCGAGGAACAGTACATCGGGCGTATTTACCAACGCCCGTGCAACCATGAGTCGCTGCCGCATCCCTTTAGAGTATTTTTTTACCCGATCCTTGCCGCGGTCTGCGAGACCCACCCGTTCGAGTATTTCATCCGGTCGGAATTTGCGAATTCCGAAAAGGCGTGCAAAGAATTCCAGGTTCTCGCAACCGGTAAGCTCCTGATAGAGGTTTTTCTCCTCAAAACACACACCGATCCTACCCTGAGCGTCTTCGCGCGAGCGCGTCATGTCCATTCCCAGAACCGAAATGCTCCCACTTTGTGGCCGGAGCATCCCAATCAGCATTTTGATCGTCGTCGACTTCCCCGCTCCATTCGGCCCGAGAAATCCAAGCACCTCACCCCTGGAAAGCTCGAAGCTGATACCGTTTACCGCCTTCGTTTTCCCGTAGGCAAACTCAACATCCGTAACAACAATCGCCTTTTCAGCCATAGCAACCTCCCCGCATAACACAGACGGATCATCGTCGTGTCTATTGTACTAATCTTATAGTACACCAAGACTCCAAAAAAAGCAAATGTTCGAAGGAGGGTTTTTTGGAAAAATATTATTGACAATGATCATCAATTGCTGGACTCGCGATCGGGTTTATGGTATTGTTCGGATCGATCTTACATACGGAGTGTTACAACATGTCTAATCTGCCCGAAAACATTAGTGAAGCCTGGAGTAAAAGGGATGGGCCGGTTGTTTTTTCGACGACCGATTCCGACGGCAACCCAAACGCAATTTATGCAACGTGCGTAAACCTTTTCGAAAACAATACCGTTCTTGTAGCGGACAATTTCTTCGATAAAACGAGAAACAATATAAGAAGCGGCAGCAAAGGATCAGTGCTTTTTATTACCGACGAAGGAAAATCGTTCCAACTCAAAGGAACCATCGAATATCATACGGAAGGTCCGTTATTCGATCATATGAAAAGCTGGAATCCTTCGAAGCTACCCGGTCATGCCACCGCCGCCCTGAAGATCCGGGAAGCCTATTCGGGGGCGGAAAAACTGCTGTAGCAGCTGCGGTGCGTTGGCTACGGAACTCAGTTCGCGCTCGGTTTTACCGCGTAATAGCGAACGACTCCGTCACCGTAGTGGTCGTTTCTGAGCCATCCGTTTGTCGCATACACCATCGAGGTTATCCCTGTGTAGGTTCCCGCCTGAACCATAATCGGGAAAAGAGTGTGATCCAGCGTCGGTCCCCGCTTGCCCTCGAGCCAATCAATTGCAGGAATCGTAAATAGATCGAGCTCGCTGTGGCCGACGAATGCGACGTGACCGGCGATTTCGGGAAAATAATATGCCATGAGAACAAGATATCCATCATCGGCGAGCTCCTGGATTTCCATAATCGAATATTCATCCGGCTCGAGTCTGATGAGTGATCTGTTTTTCACCCAGTCGAGAAATGTTTGATTTGATCCCTTGACTCCATCCGAAAAAATCCTCGAATACACCTCGTTATCAAAATGCTTTTTGAGCGTATCGGCCATAAACAGTGTACATTTGGATATTCCGTTTATCGCCCGGTATTCATACGCAACATCTCGAGTCATAACGCTTTTCCAGAACTCCGGGCCTTTTTTGGGGAGCGGATAATAGGCGACTTCGCTTTCGGCCTCGTTTTCAGCCTCCGTTTTTTGAGTCATTTCCGGTTCATCCGGCTCCGTCGTTTCAACCGTTTCCGTCGAGGTGTGTTCCGGTTGTGTTACGACACCGACGGTCTTTTCCTTTTTTCCCGGCGTTGCATCGATACGGACATCTCGCGACGTAGCGCAGGAAAACAACGCGAATGTCGAAATGACCACAATCGTGTATGACAAAATACGCAACCGACTACCCACGTGATAACCTCCCGTTTATGTTGTCGCCGCCGTTGTGGCGGCCGTCGAAGCCGCCACGGTTGCGGCTATTATTGACGCCTGTACGGCCTTAACCGCATCATGTACCGCGTCGGCCGTCGGTGTTGATTCCATAATCGACTCGATCCGGGATTTCCGCTCTTTGAGCTCGCGACGCTCGAATAATGGTTTCAGCAATCCAGCCGCATGAGCAATTCCCACCAAGGATGCGGTACGAAGATCTACTTCATCGTTACCGAGAATCGCGTTTCGCACTCTGCTTACGATCGAATCTTCGGCCGTACCGTCCCGCTCCGGAAACCGTGTTTGGTGAAACAGAAGCAATATGCGATGTTCTTCCTCGCTCAGTATCCCCTCGCGTACCAGATGCTCCGCAGCGAGCGTGCGAAGTTTTTTTATGGAAGAAAAACGCGATACCCAGGTTTGTGCCGAAGCGTATCGCTTTGCGGTTTCGATTTTTTTTGCGGCCGTTTTCAGCAACTCATGATCGTAGGCGTGATCGGTAGCATTTTCTCCCGCTATGACTCGATTACTTCGTTTCACCGGTTTTATATCAATGTGCCCACCGAGGGCGAGCTCGGAAAGGATCCCTCCCCCTACTGCGATATCGGGCCAGGTACCGTTTAACACCGTCCCCTTATCATCGCGAAGCGCAAGTAACGTGAGCTCTTCAAAAATCAGCAAGTTCCTTTCCATAGTGGAGATCATATCAGAATCCGAGCGGCTGATCCAATCACTCTTTCCTGATATGATCGGATCGCGAACAATGGATGGAAACGAGATAGCCATCGCAACGCTCATGCGCGAAAATCCCGGATTTCCGTGTGTCAATTACTGTTGGATGACAAACTCCGCGTACATGAGCAAAAAAGCCGGGCGTAATTATTGGGATGATCGGAAAGGTGTGTTCTTCGATTTTATACACGAGACCGGGATCAATCTCGTGCCGCAGTGGTACTTCCCCGGCGATAAACAACGACGAATAGAAGACCGACGGATCATGCACGAGCACCTTCCGGGTGGAACCGAGCGAATCAGGGGACCGGAGGATATTGCACATGCAATCGAACAGCTTCCGTCCGATGCGAGCATCGAGAGAGATTTCAATCTCGAGCGGACGGCCAGGGAATATGCGGCCAAATCGATGCCTTGTTCGAGCATGGAAGGTCGTTTGGGAGAGCGTACCTTTGCAGTTGAAATCGTATATTCCGGCGACTCCGGTTTCCCGGGCAATGTCCTGATCTGTTGCTCCGGCTTGCCAATACCATCGATACTCTCTATACCTGTGCGTATGGACAAAAGTAACGATTCGTTCCTGATCGTCGGCGGGCTCGAGCACGGGATTGCGCGATCCCGCCGTTATGTACTCGAGCGCTTGTATCGTGCATCTCTTTATTTGTAGAGCGAGATCGAATCCACGAATACTTCCGCTCTTCCCGCTTTTTCCCCGGCTACCACCGCGAGGCTGACAATATCCGAAGGATCGAGCGTCTTAGAGAGCATATTTTCACCGATGAAGTCCGAAAACGGAAGCTCCAGGCGCGTCCATTCGCGGCTCGGAGAAAACTCCTGCACGTAGTATGACCAGGGGAAAAGCGTTCGGCGTGTTCTGATGTGTACTGCGTATGCCGGATTCTCATCATCGGCAGCATACGATTTCACCGTCATCGCGATACCGGTGAATACCGACGCATCGAACGTTCCGCCGCTTCTCGAAACCGGCAGACGTACCTGAATAAATCCACCGTTATTTTCGAGCGAAACCTGTCCACGCATTACCAGAACACGATTTCCTTCGCCGTTTTCGGAGATAAACGCATTCATATTCGAACGGCCTCCCATCACCCGATCGGTAAACGCCTGTCGAGGAATTCCTTCTTCGGTAAAATCGTCGAGCAGAAGCTCCTCGTTTGCCGCCATGATTCCACCTCCGAGAACGAACAGGACTACCGTATACAAGAACAAAACAAGGTTTTTCATGCCGTTAATATGATACACTTTACCCAAAGCGTCAAGCTTATGTATATTTTTTGTCTATATTCGTCTACAAAGCAACCGTTACCACCTTGTTGATGACGATCCTGCACGGTTGGGCTTCGGAACCTCGGATCGGCCGAGGCATAGCAAAATGGTTCAGTATTGGAAATACATTATTACGTCAATTAAGCTTAGTATTGATAATCATTATGGTGGAGGTGTTGTGGTGGATGTGGCAATATTTCTTTTCGGCGTTATCGTCGTGATTTTGCCGTTTTGGGTTTTCTGTTCCACGACATATATCGGCAAATAAAGCGCAGAGCTCGGCTTCAAAAAGCCGCATTCGAGGCAGGACTGAATTTCGATGGGAAAGGGTTCGGAACCGTCACACTCTCCGGAGTCCATATAGGTCGCAAGATCAATTTCACGTATTTTAGGCAAAGCAGCAGGCTTAGCAAGGCTTTTGTTGCAACGATGGAGATTTTTGTTGAAACGAAGCTCCCCTATAGTCTGGAGCTGAAACCGAGTCAGGACTATGTATCGAGACGGATAAAACAATCGATAAATCCGAATAAGAACAGCGAAAACCCGAAGACCATCGACGAAGCTTTTTCGATATTCTCGACAAACTACCCCGAAGTACAGCCGTTGTTGAACCACCCGGTAGTCGAAGCGATATTGCTGGAGCTCGAACGTAAGATGAATTTCTATCATGAGTTTTTATCGCTACTTCCCGAAGGCATAACGTATCACACGTTTACAGACTGGATTCATGATTCGTCTCCACGTTTGCCGGACGTTACCGAACCGGTCTTCAAGCTCGCAATGTATCTTTCCCAGCCAAACCACCTCGCTCCGGTAGCGTCGGTGAGTCGAACGCTCGAAGCTCTTAACGATGCGCTTGCAGCGGGATCAAATGAAGTAGCAATCGAATATGACCAATCGAAAATCGAACGCCCGGAGCGTGAACAGGAATCCAATACTGATACAACGGCAGCAGTCGCCGACGCGGACGAAAGAGTACCTCCTTCAAACGACGCTCCTGGCGAAACGATCGCCGAACAAAAACCCGCCCAAGATGCGACGACCGAGGGAGCCGGATTTGTTGAACCTAATGTATTCGAAGAAACGGCGCCGGAGAAAGAGTCGCAGTTCGAGTTGAATAGTATGCTTATCAAAGCATCGGAATCGGATATATCACCGCAGAAATGCGCGAGCGGGATAGCATTGCGCGGAGAATACTGGATCGAACAGACCGTGCTCAAGTTGGCGGACTACCGCTTTCGTTCCGTGTCACGGCAGGTTCTCGAAGCATTAAACGAACGAGCCGTACCTGTAATGATCCGGCACCTCAACGATTTTCAAATAAATTACGAGTTGAAGAGCATATTGAACAACCTGGGTTCCGATGCGGCACGGGTAGTGGTCGAGCAGCTCGACAGCGCTGAAGACGAAGATACAATACGCAATATCCTCGAAATCACCTCGAATTTACGACCGGAGGGCGCGGTCGAAAAAGTTAAGCGTTTTCTAAAAAACGATAACTACAGTATTCGAAATAATGCGGAACGCACGCTTCGCCGGCTCGGTCTCGATTATGACCAGATTGAACGGATGAAGGGGAGAACGTCGCTCAGGTAAAAGAAAGGGGATGTAAACAACACACATCGGAACCGGTTAGGGCGCGTTGCTTGTCGTTAACTCTCTTGAGTCCATTTCGGTGGCCTATCCATAGGTCACCATGTCGGTCATCGAATATCGTGTAGATAAAAAGTTCCGACATGTAGTGTGTTATCGTATGCGCGTTTCTTTTGTAGGAGAATAGACCCGAGTGTGTTCCGATCCAGATGACTCCTGATGCGTCTTCGTATATCGCATTTATTATGATGTTTTCCGGGTCGGTCTCTTTCGCCTCCAGAGGATATCTCCGAAATGCTTGTCTTCTCCTGTCGAAAATGCTTACTCCCTTAAATATTTCCGTAACGGTGCTACCACTTATGCGCATGCCGCCGTCGGGGCCCTGATCAAAACGGGTAATCTTACCGGTAGCCGGGGCGAGCCGGTACAATCCAGCTCCCTTCGTACCGATCCAGATTCTCCCGTGAGAATCTTCGCACAAAGCATTTACGGTGTTGTTACCCAAGCCGGTCGGGGCATTCTTTTTACCGCTCAAGAATATTTGCTCGTTCTTTCGTGGATCGTAACGATACAGGCCCAAAGACCCGCCGATCCAAAGAGCGCCGTCTCGTGCTCGGCACAATGCCGATACCCACTGTTTCTCGATCTTGCGCGAAACCTCGTAACCGTCGAATTGATCGAGTCCGAGTCTGGTGCCGATATATAGAAAACCTGCGGCGTCCTCTGTAAGCGTTAATACT
>CAYLZA010000063.1:0-9123 GCA_964387575.1 uncultured Spirochaetales bacterium
GGGGGTGCACGATTGACCGAGCCACTGCGGTTGGCGTCTGCGGGTGCCGTTGCCCGGCGGATTCGTGAAATACGGCGGAACGAACCGAATCGCGATGTGATCATAGCGGGGGATCTGAACGAAACTCCGCACGAATACCGCGCCATATCGGCTGCGTATCAAACCGCTCTCGTCCCGATGGATTCGGATACGCCTGAATCCTACTACGATGCATCTCTTTTCATAGCCGATCGACCGGAGGATCTCCGGACGGCGGATGGTCCGGTCTCCGGCAAAAATCCGGACCCAGTCGTTCTCTGGTCTCCCTGGGAGGAATCGGCTGAGGAGGGGAGCTACGCCTTTCGCGGCGAGTGGGAGCGGATCGATCACTTCCTCGTCTCTTCGAGCCTGTTCGACGGAGCCGACTTCGAGTTTGATTCGTTTTCCATCGTACGTGACGACCGGCTCGTGGACGGCGAAGGCTTCCCGCTCCGGTGGCAGAGCTATTCGTTGACGGGGTATTCGGATCATCTCCCGTTACTCCTCGATCTGACGATGTAACGGCCGTTTCGACCGCGTTGCGGAGCGCCGCCGGGGCTCCCCCCGGGAACATGTCTCGATGGTATTCTCATGATCGCGGCTATACTTCCTCTTTTCTCGTTGCATCGAGACGCCGCAGTAACAACTCGAATCCTTCGAGCCTGGTTTCGAGCTCATCGAAATTTTTTCGCGTGTTTTGTAGATGTTTTGATCCGGTCGTAACGCCTCGCTTTATCTCCTCGAAGCTTCGTACCAGCTGCGTGATGATATCTACGAGCTCCCGCTGTCGATCCGACAACTGCAGACCACGAAGACCGAACGAGACGGTCTGGAGATAGAGGAATAGACTGCTCGGACCGGTCGGTATGATCCCGGCGCGAAGGGCATCGCTCATGAGCTCTCCATCGGTGTCGACAAAGGCGCGATAGTAGAGACGTTCGGAGGGGATGTACATAATCGCAAAATCGAGGGTTCCCTCGGTGGGTCTGACGTATTTTCCTGCGATATCGGCGATGTGCCCGGAAAACACGCGTTTTGATTTGGCGTCGAGATCGTGATCGCTTCCATCCTCGAGGATCGATCGGACCTGCTCGAGCGGAAACTTGGCGTCCACCGCAACGATGAAATTGCCGATTTTGATAACCGCATCCGCCCGGCTTCCGTCCCGGAACTGATACTGCAGCTCGAACGCTTTCTCCGGGAGCCAGTTTCGGAGTAACTCCGAGAGCAACGTTTCACCAAGCCCGCCTCTCGTGTGTGGGACGAGAAACAACCGGGAAAGGGATTCTAAATTCCCCGAGATGTGCTCGAGCTCGTCGAGCCGCGTGCTGATTCTCTCGAGCGGCTCGGTTGATGTGGTGCTTCTGCGCCGGGCGAGGAGTACGATCAGCACGATATTGGATACGGCAACAATCAGTACGAACGCGACAAGAATAGTCGGGTGTATGGACAAAAAACGCCTCCTTCGGCATAATACAGCAACCTTCGTGTGCTGTGCACCGTGTACATATAATGCAAACATCCAAATCTGATAAAACTTTGATTGAACGATCGTATTTGATAGCGTGCGGCGTCCTCAGACTCGACATGGAGGAGGTTTCGAAACAGCTCGGCGTCGAGATCGATGCCACCTATCTCGAAGGGGGGCTGCATAGTGATCCGGCGCTGCTTCGCAGATGTCTGCAGGATGCGATCGACGAAGTCGATTCATCGAAATTCGACAGGATTATTGTCGGCTACGGTATATGCGGGAGAGGTACCGTCGGCATCAGAGCCGGGGATATCCCGCTATTCATCCCGAGAGTGCATGATTGCATTTCCCTGTTTCTTGGATCGGACGCGGCGTATCGTCGCGAATTTGCGGCATGCCCCGGAACCTACTATATCTCTGCCGGCTGGTACGAGGAGAAAGTGCAACCGCGGGGTACCGGTGGAACCAGCGGCGACGAGGCACGTAGGGACGTGGACGAAACGTCGGATGAACGTCCTGAGCCGAGGGAGCGGGAAGTCGTCGACGACGAAGATCGTCCGAGCTATGAGCATTTGCGTAAGCGGTACGGCGAGGATAACGCACGGGCGATAACGGAATTTCTTTCTAGTTGGAAACGAAACTACAAACGGGCCGCATTTATCGATACCGGCGCCGGAAAAGGCGAAGAGTACCGGGGGTACGCCGAGGCGATGGCGAATGAGTTCGGGTGGGAGTACAAGCGAATCGAAGGTGACCGGACCCTTCTCGAAAAGGCGGTGAAAGGCGATATATCCGACGGTGATATCCTTCTGGTTCGACCGGGCTACGTCACGGATTTTGATCCGGTCGAAAAACGTCTCGTTGCGCACCCGGTACGTGAGGCCGAAACGAGTGAGAAAACCGTCGATATCGAGGATCGCCCGAGCTCTCATACTACGGAACGGCAAGCGAAGCAACCTCCAATGCAGCCGGCGAAGCACCGGATGTCGAGAACCGGGCATTCTTCAGCGTACATCGACAAACGAGGGCGGTCGAGATCACACTCGCTCGGTCTCGGTATTGATGCCGGCGGTACCTATACGGATGCAGTTGTCTTCGATTTCAAGAACAACACCGTGCTTGATTCGGGAAAGGCGCCGACGACGAAATGGGACTACACGGTCGGTATCGGTAATGCACTCGCCCGGCTCGATGAACAATGGTTTACCGGAATCGATCTCGTTTCCGTGTCCACGACATTGGCGACCAATGCAATCGTCGAAGGTACCGGGCAAAAGACAGGACTTATTCTCATGCCGCCCTGGAATATAGACGAATCCGAGTTTCATCGGCCGTCGGCGGTCGTGAGAGGAAGGCTCGATATAAGCGGGAACGAGCTCGAGCAGGTCGATGTTGCACAGGCGGCGGAAGCGGCCCGGGAGATGATGCGTATTCACGACGTAAAGGCGTTTTCCGTGTCCGGGTACGGCGGTTCGGTTAATCCCGCTCACGAGCTCGCGGTCAAACGGGCTATCGTGGAAGCAACCGGTTGCGATGTGTGCTGTGGGCACGAGTTTTCGGGTATGCTCGATTTCAGAATCCGCGCAAACACGGCGGTGCTCAATGCAGGGATTATCCCGCTTCTCGAGCGATTTCTCACCGATGTCGAGCTCAGTCTCGAACGGCGCGGTGTCGAAGCCCCGTTGATGGTTGTAAAGGGCGACGGTACACTCATGCAGGCCGCATATGCGCGGAGCCACCCGGTTGAAACGGTTCTGTCCGGGCCGGCGGCGAGCATAGCCGGGGCTCGTTATCTCACTACGTGTGCCGATGCAACCGTAGTGGATGTCGGCGGAACGACCACCGATATCGGTAAGGTGAAAAACGAAGCGGTTCGCATAGTCGAGGACGGTGCATCGGTCGGAAGCTGGAGAACTCACGTCCGCGCAATCGATATGAACACGGTCGGGCTCGGTGGTGACTCGCAGATATGCTTCGAGCGGCAGCATCTTCATATTGGACCGAGACGAATCATGCCGATCTGCGCAGTCGCCTCGGCACACCACGGTGTCCCGGAGGAAATCAACTACCTCGAACGCAGAATCGACGATTTGATTGTAGATACCCGGTTGGCGGAATTGCTCGTTCCGACCGGGCGAAAACCGACCTTCGTACTTTCCGAGCGTGAGCAACGTGTTCTCGCTGCGCTCGACGAAGGACCGCTATCGATTCTACATCTCGTGGAAGCGACACAATGCGGTCACGTGCAGCTGTTGGCCACGGATAAATTAGAAAGCGAAAGTATTGTTCAGCGATGCGGGCTCACACCGACCGATATACATCATCGAAACGGGACGGTGAGTCTCTGGGACGAGGAAGCTTCCACACGTTTCGTGGCACTTATCGCACGCGCCGCCGGAATCGACCCGGACGACTTGTGCCGACAGGTCGAACGAACCGTCTCTGAAACGCTCGTGTTCGAGCTGGTGCGACGACAACTCGAAAGCACAACCCCGGGAGAAAAATTCGACGATATACCTCTAGAGCGGGCATTGTTCGATGCGCTACTCACCGGCGGGAATCAGGATCTCGAGATCGGTGCACATCTCACATCACCTGTTGTAGGTCTCGGAGCCGCCGCTGAGTTGTTTCTGAGCGAACCGGCATCACATCTTTCGGCCCGGTTGATCATTCCCGAGTACGCCGAGGTTGCAAATGCGGTCGGCGCAATTACGAGTATGGTCTCAGTCGAAAAATCGGGTAGCGTGGTTCCAGCCGCCGATGGTACGTTTCTGTGCGTCGGTATAGAGGGCAGCCCCGCATTTGCCGAGTTCGAAGAGGCGAGTAACGCACTGCTGGAGGCTCTGAAAAACGAGGTTCGAGTAGATGCTGCCGCGGCGGGAACCGCAGAGCAGGAAGTGGTTTTCGACGTGCATGATCGAATGAGCAAGGCCGCCGATGGATCGGATATTTTCCTCGAACGAAGTATTTCGGCGCGAATAACCGGTACTCCCGAACCGGCGCTCCGCTAACGGGTGATTCGGCACAAAATCATATCAGGGCAGAATATCCTCCAACGAGATTCGCTCCCTGAGATACTCAACCTGGTAATACTCGAATTGCTTGTCTTGCCGTCTGTCAACCTCGATTACAGCGGCGTCACGCTGGGTAATATGCTGCTTTAGTGCTTCGACTTGAATCTGCCGATATGTCAATCCGGTTTCAGGATCGACATTGTTTACGTTGATCCGTATTGCGTCCGGATACTCATCCAAAAATCTCGGATCGACCGACGCCAGGTGCCCACGGAGAAACTCCGCCTCGGCTTCATCGACGAGCTCCGTCACGACTTCCGATACGAGCTCCCCGACAGCCTCGTGCTCGAAGTGCT
This sequence comes from uncultured Spirochaetales bacterium, assembly GCA_964387575.1. GTDB lineage: Bacteria > Spirochaetota > Spirochaetia > ARS1246 > ARS1246 > CAYLZA01. Next base: position 4,860 of record CAYLZA010000063.1, read on the forward strand.
CGAGAGCTTCCCCAGGCCCGTCGGGGGAGATGATGAAGTCAGGGTTATAGCCGATTATAATTTCTTTCAGCTTTTTCTTGAGCTTTTCCTTCCCTCCCCATCTGCGAAATACTTCAGGCAACTCGAGCACGTCATCGATTCCTGTATATGGATTATTTTTCAGCCCGAGACGTACATAGTGATCCGACCCGAGCACGGAGAGCGAATGTTCTAGCTCGTTGATTCTGACTTTTGAAAGCGCCTCGTCTTTGAGGTCATAGGGCGGATATGTATCGTCGACAAAACGCTCCGGGTAGATGTCGAGACCGGATTCCCCGTCGGTAAAAATAACGGTGGCAATACGCATGTCGGCACGTGCAGCTTTCGCCATGAGACCGCCGAAGTCGATAGCTTCGTCGTCGGGATGCGCATGAATGAACAGGATATCTGCGTCGAAAAAATCGATGGAATTATCCGGGCCGAATACGGCAAGTGGTTTGATCCTGAATTCGGAAGCCGGGCGTACCGCAACGTATTTTCCGTTTTTAATTCCCGATGGATCCTCTTCCCCTGTTTCCGTCGTCGCCACCGCGAGCTCATGGTCGGGAATATCCCGCGGCTCGGTTTCCGTTACGGCCGTTTTGACGGCGTCGGATGTATCGGCGGCGCCGGCCGAGTCGTCCGATTCGGCTTCAGATCCTACTACCACCGACAGGTTTTCATCGTCACCGGAGATAGCCGCGCTTTGCCGGGAGTCCTCCTCATCCGAGGGTTTGCTCAACGAGCTTCCGATACGCAGTGGCACGATAAGCCCTGCTACGAGTGTCGCTTCCCCGGCAAAGTCATAAAGCGTACTCTTCGCCGATAGCTCCCTCATCTCTTTCTGTTTTTGAAACGATCTATAGTTTTCCATCGCTATAGTGAATCTGTCGAAGCTTTCGATGCTCCCGTCGGCGATTCCCGCAATTCCGGCCTGGGAATACACATTGGATTCGACCGAGTCCGGTGTAGCGATTTCCTCTCCCGTTGCCACGACCGACTCGATACGCGATGATGCATCGAGTCGACCGATCCCTCCCTTAGCGAGCGTTGCTGTAGAAGCCCTCTGATATGCGGTGCCGGCGGACGGCAAAGACGGATCGGAAACCGTTCGCGGTTCGTGTGTCTTGCCTCGGGAAAACCGGGCTTGTTCGATTCCGGTATTCGAGATTTCCCAGGGCGATTGGGGATCCAACGTTTCCGTTCGATCGTCTTCGATCGTTTCGTCGTCCTTTTTGATCGACTCCTCTTCAGCACTTACCGCAATCCGAATATCTATCCGCGGCCCCGGAGGAAGATTTCCCGGGGTTGTAAATGCGATCCCATCGGATCCGTACGATTTTGCGTATTCTTCTATCAATTCGGTTCTCGGCTTTTTCGAAACCAAATTAGTAGGTTGCGCGGAAACATTCGCAGAAATAATGGTCCCCGGAGCCTCCGCCTGCCTTGCATCACCATCATCGGTGGTATCCAAAATTGAAATCCTCGGTGTGTGTTTCTCGTCGAGCTTGCTCAATGTACCCGGTTTGATGCTCGCACTCCCGGCTGCAGAGAGTAAGAAAACGCGGTCGTCTTCGCTTGTGTCTTCACGTTCAGCTTCCGCGTCGACGCTCCGAGGTGTGGGCACATCGAGCGCATTGCGGTATGAGCGATCGGTTCCTTCCTCGATTTTTGCCGACAAAACCGCAATCGTCTTCCCCGATCCAAAAACGCTACCCGGAGCTTCCTTCGAGTCGGCGACCGCTGCGGTCTCTCTTTGCAATTCATCCGGATCGCTCTCGGCGTTCGTCTCGGTTTGCGTTACCGCCGCGGATGATCTTTCAACCAGTGATACCCGAGGCGCTTCCGGGGTTCGTCCGGATATGATCGTTGCCCCTCGAGAAAACGGAAATGGAGGTTCACCCGGTTCGATAGATTCCCGACGGATACGGCCTTCAGACAGATTACCGCTCCCGGATCGGCGGTAGATCGTCGAAACCGAGCCGTGCTCGGTTTCCGGCTCCGTAGTCGAGGTAACAGCCACTTCTACTTCGGTATCCGGGCCGAGCACTATCGGGGCGTGGAAGAGAATCGACGCAACCGAGAGCGCCACCACCGGCAAAGCGTACACGGCAAATTTCGGTTCCGGTTGAGCCGGCGGCTCGGGTCTGATGATTTCGATACCGTTAAAGACGATTCGAAGATCATCGAGAAAAATACGGTCACCCGGTATGAGCTCACGTTTTGTGTGATCGACTCCGTTTATCAAAAGTGGCTTTTTGGTGGTAATCGTCAACGCGTCGTTCCTGAATCGGCAGGTAAAACCGCGAGGACGGGACGGGTCGTGATATCGTCTTTTCGGAAGCGATACATCGCTTTTTGACGTAAAACCGAATGAAATAGAATCTTCCGTAGATACTACGTTTTGCGTCGTACCGTCGGACTCGAGGATCGTGAACCGGGTGTTTCGGTATGGTGGCGGAAGCGGTCGATCGGTGATGCGACTTCTACGCCACTGGAGATACTCCCATGCGAAGAGCGCGATCGAGCCTGTAAGTAACGGTAGAAGGATCCAGAGCAACGACATATGTTATGGGGAATACTACATTGAGAGAAAACGCAAATCAACATGTCTGACCACACCAGTGTGGTCAGACATGATCGTTTCGATTACTATGGATTGAATAACTATGAATACGGACAAACAGAAGAACCAAACACCTTCGGAAGGAAAACCGGAGTATACCCCGCCGAGCGGCAGCACGACCGAGATGGATGTACAGACTGAATTCGCAGGAACAGCGCGATGCTCAGTCGTCGCGGAGTGGGCGGTTTTGAGAAAAAAGGAAAAACCATCGGCGGAGATATTCCACGTTGCGTACATTCTCGACTCAAAAAACGATAAAAAACGACCGGTGACATTTATTTTCAACGGCGGTCCCGGCGCTGCCTCCGCGTATTTGCATCTCGGTGCGGTAGGGCCGAAAATCGTTGCATTTAATCAAAACGGAAAAACCCCGGCCCCGCCGGCCGAGCTCAGAAATAATGTGAATACCTGGCTCGATTTCACCGACCTCGTTTTCGTCGATCCTGTCGGAACCGGGTTCAGTCGTATCGTTGAAAATCAGAATGGTGAAAAAACCGGTGACTCCGGAGAGAGCAAGGGCAAACGTGAGAACGACGAAAAAGAGTATTTCGGGCTCAAGCGAGACCTGGAGTCGCTTGGTGAGTTTATGCAGCGTTTTCTCTCGAAACATCATCGATGGGAATCGCCGGTTTTCGTCGCCGGAGAGAGCTACGGCGGTTTCCGGGCCGCCCGGTTGGCGAGGCTTCTGCAGCACGGCTATGGAATCGGTTTAAACGGGGTGATCGTGCTGTCGCCGGCGCTCGAGTTTTCGGTGCTCGATTCATCCGACTATGATGTTTTGCCGTGGATGGATGTATTCCCGTCGATGGCGGCTGCTGCCGCTTTTCACGGCCGATCGGAACGTTTTTCACCGGAATCCGCTATCGAGGACGTGCTTTCGGAGGCTGAGAAGTTTGCGACAACCGAGCTTTCGCTGATGCTGATTGACGGCGAATCGATGTCCGAACAGCGGCGACGACGAACAATAAAACGGGCGGCAAATTTTCTCGGAATAGAGCCATCATTCGTGGAGCGTACCGCCGGGCGCGTACGACCGGGATTGTTCGTACGGGAATTGCTCCGGGAGTCACGAACCGTGTGCGGATTGTATGATGCTACGATTACCGTCGTTGATCCGTACCCCGACCGGGACACCTTTGAAGGACCCGATCCGACGCTGTACGGAATGGAACGAGTTTTTACCGCGGGTATTAATTCACTTCTACGCCATACGCTCGAGCTGGAGACCGAACGTGATTACCGGTTGTTGAGCATGGAGGTCAATCGCTCGTGGAAGATAGATGTGGAACGGCACGCGCTCGAGAGCCAGGTCGGCGCCACCGATGAGCTGCGCTACGGGATGAGTATCAATCCGCATATGAAAGTGCTTATCTGCCACGGATACTATGACCTGGTAACTCCCTATTTCACGTCAAAACGGCTCACCCGCCATATGAAGCTCGATGAAAATCAGAGGAAGAATCTGGAGCTTCGGAATTTCCCGGGAGGACATATGTTCTATACTTGGGAAAAATCGAGAAAAGAGCTTCATTCGTCGGTCCGGAAGCTGGTCGGCGAGGCATCCGGCGGCTGATCCCGTATTGATCGCGATTCACTTCAGCTGAAGCCGCGTCCTTTGGG